>NZ_JBEPCJ010000029.1:0-111542 GCF_040299565.1 Spirillospora sp. NPDC000708 | reverse complement strand
CACGGTGGGTGACCGGCGCGGGCACGGCGCGTCCTGCTCTACTTGCCGCGGCGCTGCTGGCGGGTGCCGCGGCGCGGCTGCTGCCGCGGTCCCGTCTGCACGACCTTCCGGACGGTCACGCCGGACGGCAGCTCCTCGGAGGCCGGCGCGTCGTCGTCGGCGTCGCCGTCGTCCGGCCCGTCGTCCGGCGGCGCGTCGCCGGACGCCCCGGTCGCGGCCTTGACCTTCGCGCTCCTGGCCTGCCGCTTGGCGCTCTGCTCGCGGCGGGCGATGTTGGCGCGGATCTGCTTGTACTTCGGCTCGCGCTCCTTGAGCTGCACCAGCAGCGGCGTCGCCACGCACAGCGAGGAGTACGTACCGATGATCATGCCGACGAACAGCGCGAGCGACAGGTCCTTCAGCGTGCCCGCGCCGAACAGCGTGGTGCCGATGAACAGGATCGCGCCGACCGGCAGGATCGCGACCAGCGAGGTGTTCAGCGACCGGACCAGGGTGCTGCTCAGCGCCTGGTTCGCCGCCTCGCTGTAGGTGGTCCTGGAGGTCGGGCCGAGCGGCTTGGTGACCTCCTTGATCATGTCGAACACGACCACCGCGTCGTACAGCGAGTATCCGAGGATCGTCAGGAACCCCAGCAGCGTCGCGGGCGTGACCTCGAACCCGGACCAGGCGTACACGCCCGCCGTGATGACCAGGTCGTGCACGAGGGCGACCACGGCGGCGAGCGCCATCCGCCACTCGAACGCCACCGACAGGTAGCCGATGATCAGGATCATGAAGACGATGAGCGCCTGCCACGCCTTCTTCTGGATCTCCCCGCCCCACGAGGCGCCGACCACCTGGGTGCTGACCTTGCTGGCGGGGACCTTCAGCTCCTTGGTGATGGTCGCCTTGACCTGGGTGACCTGGTCCGAGGACAGGCTCTGGGTCGTGACCCGCCAATCGTCGCCGGCCTTCTGCACGATCGGGTCGTGCGCGCCGCCGTCGGACGCGGCGCCGCGCACCTGCTCGATCGAGGAGCTCGGCGACTTGAAGGTGAAGACCGAGCCGCCCTTGAACTCCACGCCGAAGTTGAGGCCCTGGATCAGCAGCCCGGCGATCGACAGGATCAGCAGCGCCCCGGACAGCGAGTACCAGATCTTCGGCTTGCCGACGATGTCGGCGCTGATCTCACCCCGGTAGATCCGGGAGAGGACCGCGCGCAGCCCCATGGCTCAGGCCTCCTGGCTCGTCTTGCGGGCGGCGACGCCGTCGGCGTCCTGCAGGTTGCGGCGCAGCCGTTTGGCGTCCAGCCCGGACATCGGATGCCCGCGGCCGAAGAAGTTCGTCCGCGACAGCAGGGCCACCATCGGCTTGGTGAAGAAGAACACCACCACGATGTCGATCAGCGTGGTCAGGCCCATCGCGAACGCGAACCCGGCGACGCCGCCGACCGCGAGGAAGTACAGCACCACGGCGGCCAGGAACGTCACGGCGTCGGCGACGAGGATGGTGCGCCGCGCCCGCTTCCAGGCGTTCTCCACCGAGGAGCGCAGCCTGCGGCCCGCTCTCAGCTCGTCCCGCAGCCGCTCGAAGTAGACGATGAACGAGTCGGCGGTGATGCCGATCGACACGATCAGGCCGATGATGTGCGGCAGCGACAGCCGGAAGCCCATCCCCTCGCCGAGGATCACCACCGCCTCATAGGTGATCACGGAGGCGACGATCAGGCTGGACACCGCCACGAGGCCGAGGCCCCGGTAGTACAGCATGCAGTAGAGGACGACCAGGCCGAGGCCGATCGCGCCGGCGATCAGGCCGCCGGTCAGCTGGTCGGAGCCCAGCGTGGACGACACCTCGTCGATGGAGCTCTGCTTGAACTCCAGCGGCAGCGCCCCGTACTTCAGCACGTTGGCGAGGTCGGTCGCGTACTGCTGGGTGAAGCTGTCGGCGGGGCCGTCGATGCTGGCGCTGCCGCCGGTGATCGCGCCCTGGTTGATCTGCGGCGCGGAGACCACCTGGCCGTCCAGGACGATCGCGACCTGCGACTGCGGCGAGGACGAGTCGCTCTGGTACGCCTTGGACGCGTCGGTGGTGACGTCGCCGAACTGGCGGGCGCCCTTGCCGTCGAACTTCAGCGCCACCGACCAGCTCGCCTGGCCCTGCTGGGAGTTCGGCGGCATCGCGGTCGCGCTCTTGACGTTCTCGCCGAGCACCCGGACCGGGCCGAGGATGTACTTGCCGACCTGGCCGTTCTCGACCTTCTGCGCGCACGCCGCGACGAACTTGCGGTTCGGGTCGTTCGCGCCCGGGGCGTGGCGGTCGCCGCTGTAGCAGTTCAGCGACTCGAACTGCTGAATGACCGCCTTGTCGGTGACGCCCGGGTAGGTCTGGGTGCCGGTGGACGGCGC
Organism: Spirillospora sp. NPDC000708; assembly: GCF_040299565.1. Classification (NCBI taxonomy): domain Bacteria; kingdom Bacillati; phylum Actinomycetota; class Actinomycetes; order Streptosporangiales; family Thermomonosporaceae; genus Spirillospora; species Spirillospora sp. NPDC000708. The sequence goes on along the minus strand of NZ_JBEPCJ010000029.1, from coordinate 109,155 downwards.
CGGCGACACCAGCGGCGACGACGGCGACGCGGACGGGGACGCCGTGGGGGACGGCGAGCCCGAGCCGGACGGGTTCGGCGTCGGCGCCGCCAGCGCGTCCGACACCGCGCGCTTGCGCGGCGTGGCGGACGCGGACGGGGACGCCGACCCCGAGGGCTTCGCGGTCGGCTTGCCGGACGGGCTCGCCGTGCCGGACGGGCTCGCGGACGGGGAGGGCGTGGCCCCGCCCGCCGTGGGCTTGCCGTCGGTGTAGGCGAACACCTGCCGGAACTGGAGCTTCGCGGTCGTGCCGATCAGCCCCACGACGCGGCCCTGCCCCTCGCCGGGCACGTTCACCACGATGTTGTTGCTGCCCTGCTTGGCGACCTCGGCGTCGGACACGCCCAGACCGTTGACCCGCTGCGTCATGATCTTGACGGCCTGGTCCATCAGGTCCGCCGGCGGGTTCTTGCCCTTCTCGGTCTTGGCGGTGAGCGTGACGGTCGTCCCGCCCGCCAGGTCCAGGCCGAGTTTCGGCTTGGTCTGCCCTTGCAGGAGCGCGACGCCGGCCAGGATCGCGATGACCGCGAAGAGCGCGAAGAGCGTGCGCCCGGGCTTGGGAACGTTGCTAGGCGAGGCCACTGGTCGTTTTCTTCCCGTCCTTGAGTCGTTGCCGGAGGCGTGTCAGGCCTAGGGCTTCTCCCCGGCCTTGGCCTTCGCCTTGGGCTTGGACTCCTCGGCCTCGTCCTCGTCGCCGAGGTCCGCGTCCTCGACGCGGTCGGCGTCCTTGGACAGGTCCACCTCGGACGGCTCGTCCTTGGACAGGTCGACGCGCTCGTCGTCCTCGTCCGCCTCGAGCTCGTCGTCGTCGGCCTCGTCGTCCAGCTCCTCCGGCTCGTCGTCCTTGAGGACCTGCATGACGGCCTGCTTGACGAAGTGGACCTCGACGCCCGGCGCGATCTCCAGCAGGAGACCGTCGTCGTCGACGGAGACCACGGTGGCGCGGATGCCACTGGTCGTCAGCACCCGGGCTCCCGGTTCCATGGCGCTCTGCATGTTCATCTGCTCCTTGCGCCGCTTGCTCTGCGGCCGGATGAGCAGGAAGTAGAAGACCACGGGGACGGCGAGGAGCAGCAGCAGGTTGAAGCCCCCGCTGCCGCCGGACGAAGCCGCCAAAATCATGTCGCTGCCCATTACTGGGGCATCCTTCCGATGTGGTTTGCCCAGCCTGTGACCGGATCGGCCACCCCATGGGGAACGCGGGCTGGAGACGGTGGAACCAAGTCCCGGAGTCTAGAGAGTACGCGAGACCCCGGCAACGACGTGACGATCCGCGACGCCGGGAAGTTCCCATCCCGTTACAACATGATCACTGTTCGGGCCGATCGGCGTCGTCGTCCACCTCGAACAGCGTACCGGCCATCGGCGACGAGGGCGGCTGCGCGACGCCGAGATGCGCCCACGCGGCGGGCGTCGCGATGCGCCCGCGAGGCGTCCTGGCCAGCAGGCCCTGCCGGACGAGGAACGGCTCGGCGACGACCTCGACCGTCTCGGGCTCCTCCCCCACCGACACCGCGAGCGTCGACAGCCCCACCGGCCCCCCGCCGAACTTGCGCAACAGGGACCCCAGGACGGCGCGGTCGAGCCGGTCCAGACCACGCTCGTCCACCTCGTAGAGTCGCAGGGCGGCCTCGGCCAGGTCCCGCGTGATCACGCCGTCCGCGCGGACCTCGGCGTAGTCGCGGACGCGGCGCAGCAGCCGGTTGGCGATCCGGGGGGTCCCCCGCGACCTCCCGGCGACCTCGGCGGCGCCGTCGTCGGTGATCTCCACGTCCAGCAGCCGCGCCGACCGCCGGACGATCACCTCCAGCTCGGCGGGCTCGTAGAAGTCCATGTGCGCGACGAACCCGAACCGGTCGCGCAGCGGCCCCGGCAGCATGCCCGCCCGGGTCGTCGCGCCGACCAGCGTGAACGGCGCGATGTCCAGCGGGATCGCGGTCGCGCCCGGCCCCTTGCCCACGACGACGTCGACCCGGAAGTCCTCCATCGCCATGTAGAGCATCTCCTCGGCGGGCCGCGCCAGCCGGTGGATCTCGTCCAGGAACAGCACCTCGCCCTCGGCGAGGGTGGACAGCACCGCCGCGAGGTCGCCGGCGCGCTCGATCGCGGGCCCCGAGGAGATCCGCAGCGGCTGCCCCAGCTCCGCCGCGATGATCATGGCGAGGGTCGTCTTGCCGAGCCCCGGGCCGCCGGACAGCAGCACGTGGTCGGGCGTGCGGCCGCGCCGCAGCGCCCCGTGCAGCACCAGCGACAGCTGCTCGCGGACCCGCTCCTGGCCGACGAAGTCCTCGAGCCGCTTCGGCCGCAGCGCCGCCTCGATCACCTGCTCCTCGGCGCCGTCCGCGTCCGCCGAGACCAGCCGGTCCGCCTCGCCGCTCATCGCCTCGCCTCCGCTCGGCGGCGAACGGCCTTTCCACGCCGCCGCTTCCCTCGTCGCTCCGGGCGCACGCTCCCCGCGCTCCTCGGTCCGGCGACGACGCGGCCGTTCGCGCGCATCACTTGGCGAGCTTCTTCAGCGCGGACTTCAGCAGCGCCGCGACCGGGGGCGCCTCGGCGCCGTCGAGGTCGGCGGCGACGGCGTCGACGGCCGCGTCGGCGTCCTTGGCGGACCAGCCGAGGTTGATCAGGCCCATCTGGACCTGCGTGCGCCACGCCTCGGCCGCGGCGGGCGCCCGCACCTCCGCGGCGCCGTCGCCGACGGGGCCGCCGAGCCGGTCCTTCAGCTCTAGGACGATCCGCTGGGCGCCCTTCTTGCCGATCCCCGGCACCTTGGTCAGCGCGGTCAGGTCCTCGGCGGCGACGGCGCGGCGCAGCGCGTTCGGGGTGTGCACGGCGAGCATCGCCAGCGCGAGGCGGGGGCCGACGCCGCTGGCGGTCTGCAGCAGCTCGAAGACCGCCCGCTCGTCGTCGTCGGCGAACCCGAACAGGGTCAGCGAGTCCTCCCGGACGACCAGCGAGGTCGGCACCTTCGCCTGGTCGCCGACCCGCAGCCCGGCGAGGGTGGCGGGCGTGCACTGCACGGCCAGGCCGACGCCGTGCACGTCGATCACCGCGCCGTCCGGCCCGGCGGCGGCCACCTGGCCGCTGACGAAGGCGATCACTGGGCACTTCCTCCTCTGCTCGGGTCCTTCGGACGAGAGCCCCGGGGCGCCGGGGGGCCTCCCGCGGGGGCGGCGGCGTTCCGGGCGGCGAGCCGCTCGCGCTCGGCCCGCGCCAGATCCTCGATACGCGAGACGCGCGCCCGCGCCAGCCGCCGCTGCGCGCTACCCCGCCACACGTGGCAGATGGCGAGGGCGAGCGCGTCGGCCGCGTCCGCGGGCTTCGGCGCCGTGTCGAGGTGCAGCAGGCGGGTGACCATGGCGGTCACCTGCGCCTTGTCGGCGCGGCCGTTGCCGGTGACGGCGGCCTTGGCCTCGCTCGGGGTGTGCAGGGCGACCGGCAGGCCGCGGCGGGCGGCGGCGAGCATCGCGATTCCGGCGGCCTGCGCGGTGCCCATCACGGTGCGGACGTTGTGCTGGGAGAACACCCGCTCGACGGCGACGGCGTCGGGGCGCAACTCGTCCATCAGCGCCTCGATCCCCCGCTCGACGCCGAGGAGGCGCAGCGCGTGGTCCTCGTCGGCGTCGGTCCGCACCACCGACACGTGCACCAGGTGCAGCCGCTTGCCGGGCGCGCCCTCGACGACCCCGACCCCGCACCGGGTGAGGCCGGGGTCCACCCCCATCACCCGCACGGCCGCTCCTTCGATCATGTGTTCGGCCGAACACGCTACCAACTCAGGATGACATCGTTCACGTGCGCCGGGCGTGTCCCGCTAGAAGTAGTCGAGGGAGAACGGCGTGGCCGCGAACGCGGCGGAGAGCGCCCCCGCGTCCCCGCCGCCGAGCAGGCCGGCGCGGCGGAGGGTCGCCACCGGGACGCCGGCGTAGAGGGCGGACAGGCCCCGCACGTCCAAGCGGACGGCGGCGGCGTCCTCGCGGGAGCGTTCCAGGCGCCCCGCGCCGTCCTTGATCTCCAGGCGCCAGTGGCCGGAGTTCCCCGGCCGCTGCGGGTCGTCGATCTCCAGCGGGACCGCGGCGGCGACGCCCTCCGGGTACCCGCGCGCCTCGATCGCGGCGGGCGCGTCCACCACCCGCAGCATCCACTGGCTGCGCCGGACGATCTCCTTCTCCCGCTCCCCCGGCAGCCACAGGACCGGGTCCATGGGCGAGACACAGGCCTTCACCGTAGGAGCCGTCGAGGAGCCGGACCCCACGATGGCCCAGAGCGCGCGCAGCGTCCGCTCGGAGGCGGCCACCGCCCGGATCACCTCCAGCGCCGCGTTCCCCTCGGCCCAGCGGTAGGCGAGGAACCCGTCCTCGGCCAGGTAGCAGTACTCGTCGGGGGTGTCGAGGAACGCCGGCCACATGGACTCGTGCCAGCCGATCGGCCCGCAGTCCCCGGCGGACGCGTGGACGCGGCCGATCACCGCCGCGACCTCGGCGGCGTCGCCGGGCCCGGCGCGGCGCACCGGCACCCGGTCGGCGGCGATGCCGCGCAGCGCCTCCGCCGGGATCTCGATCGTGTGCTGGGCGCCCGCGTGCTCCCAGCCGAGCGACCGGTAGATCCGCGTCGTCGCCGGGTACAGCATCGCCAGGGCGTGCCCGAAACCGGCGCAGCGTTCGAGGACCTCGGTCATCAGGCGGCGCCCGAGGCCCCGCCCGCGCTCCTCCGGCGCGACGGTGACGCCGCCGATGCCGCCCGTGGACACGGCCCGGCCGTGCCACCACTGGGTCATGTCGTGGATGCGGGCCGTCGCCACGATCCGCTCGCCGTCGAAGCCCGCGAACTGCCGTCCCGCCGCCAGCACCGGCGCGGTGCGGCGCAGCGTGGCCTCCCATTCGGCGTCCGGCAGCGGCCCGAAGGCGCGGGCGCGGATGTCGCGGGTGGTGGCCATCTCCTCGGCGGTGGCGAGTACGCGGATCTCCATGATCCCCGACCGTAGACCATGGCGCGGACCGCCCGGGAGGCCGAACGCCGCCGCGCCCTTCCGGGCGGCGGCGGCGTTCACGGCATGCGGCACGGCTCAGGCGTCGAGCTTCTCCATCACGTCGTCGGCCACGTCATTGCGATCCTCGCCCCAGTGGGCGCCACGCCACGACGCTAGTCCAGCGAAGCGAGAACGTCGTCCGAGACGTCGAAGTTGGCGTAGACGTCCTGGACGTCGTCGGAGTCCTCCAGGGCGTCCAGCAGCCGGAAGACCTTCCTGGCGTTGTCCTCGTCCAGCGGGACGGTCACGCTCGGCAGGAACTTGCTCTCGGCCGACTCGTAGTCGATGCCGGCGTCCTGCAGGGCCTTGCGGACGGCGACGAGGTCGCCGGCCTCGCTGACGACCTCGAAGTTCTCGTCGTCGAGCTCGTTGACCTCCTCGGCGCCGGCGTCCAGGACGGCCATCATCAGGTCGTCCTCGGAGGTGCCCGCCTTCGGGACGATCACGACGCCCTTGCGGTTGAACATGTACGACACCGAGCCGGGGTCGGCGAGGGAACCGCCGTTGCGGGTGAGGGCCACCCGGACCTCGGACGCGGCGCGGTTGCGGTTGTCGGTCAGGCACTCGATCAGCACGGCGACACCGCCCGGGGCGTAGCCCTCGTAGGTGATGTTCTGCCAGTCGGCGCCCCCGGCCTCCTCACCGGCGCCGCGCTTGCGCGCGCGCTCGATGTTGTCGTTGGGGACGGAGTTCTTCTTCGCCTTGTAGATGGCGTCATAGAGGGTGGGGTTGGCGTCGGGGTCGCCGCCGCCCGTGCGGGCCGCCACCTCGATGTTCTTGATCAGCTTGGCGAAGAGCTTGCCCCGCTTGGCGTCGAGGGCCGCCTTCTTGTGCTTGGTCGTCGCCCATTTGGAATGGCCGGACATTCAGTCAATCCTCCTTGCGCATCGCCCGGCGCACCAGATCGGCGAAGTAGTGGTGCACGCGGAAGTCGCCCGTCAGCTCCGGGTGGAAGGAGGTCGCCATGAGACGACCCTGGCGGACGGCGACGATCCTACCGGCGTTCGGCCCGCTCTCGGCGCGTCCGAGGACCTCGACGGCGTCGCCGACGGACTCCACCCAGGGCGCGCGGATGAAAACGGCGTGGTACGGCGTGTCCCCCATACCGGTCAGCGGGACGTCGGACTCGAAGGAGTCGACCTGCCGTCCGAAGGCGTTGCGCCGCACGGTCATGTCGATGCCGCCGACGGTCTCCTGCCCCGCCACGCCGTCCCTGATCCGGTCCGCCAGCATGATCATGCCGGCGCAGGACCCGTAGGCGGGCAGGCCCCCCTCGATCCGCTTGCGCAGCGGCTCCAGCAGCTCGAACGCGCGCGCCAGCCGCCACATGGTGGTGGACTCCCCGCCGGGCAGGACGAGCCCGTCGATCCGGTCGAGCTCCTCGGCGCGCCGCACGTTCAGGGTGCGCGCGCCGGCCTGCTCGAGGGCGCGGGCGTGCTCGCGCACGTCGCCCTGGAGGGCGAGGACGCCGATCGTCGGTACGGCAGCAGTCACGTGGGTGAACACCTCTCGGGGTCGCGCTGGCGCGGTATGGGCAAAACCCTGGACGTTCCTTACAACGTGGCAGGGCGCGGTGGATCTTCCCCGGGGCGCTCCGGGCACCCTGGGGCGGGCTCGCGTGAGATCACGCGTGCTTGAAGCGGCGGAGCGGGAGCTCCAGCGGCAGGAAGCCGTCCTTGCCCCGGTCGGCGATGCCGCGCCCGAACATGTGGGCCGCGGCGAGGGCGAGCCCGAACTCCTCGTGGTCGAACGGGAGCGGGACGTCCGGGGCGCCCGCGTCGATGGCCCGCCAGAACGGGCGCTCCGCGGCGAGCCGCTCGCCCTGGTCGACGACGACGCCGTCCTCGGCGGTAACGAACACGTCGCGGCGCAGCTCGCCGGCGGTGTACCAGCGGAACCAGCAGCCGCGGATGACCGTGTGCAGGACGAGCACGCCGCAGGACGCGCCGGGCAGCGCGGCGGCGGCGGTGTCGGCGATCCGGCGGGCGTCGTCGTCCAGGCAGAACAGCCGCCGGTCGCACAGCAGCAGCGCCCGCTCGAACGCGCCGACGAACAGCTCGTCCTCGTACGGCCAGAGCGCGAAGTCCAGGACCGTGTCGCCGGTCTCGGTGAGGGTGTCCGCCGGGTAGAGGCCGCGTGCGATCCGCGCGGCCGCGTCGGGGTCGGGCACGAGGCCCGGCCGGAACACCTCGGTGGGTTCACCCGCGCTCGCGCACGCCAGCGCGACGGACCAAGCCATGCTCTCCCCTCCCGCGGCCGGGCACCGCGCAGGGGCGCCCGGTCTCCGGGGGGCCCGCCCCGGCGACCCGGTCCCTCACCGGCCGCGCCGCAAGCGTAATCCCTCCGGCGCCGCGGCGGGGAGGGGGCCACCCGGCTGACCGCCCGGTCATCGGACCGGGCGGCCGGACCCGCGGTCGGCGCCCCGCCGGGGCGTTCACCAGCCGCGGTGGGCGAACTTCTGGTCCTCGCCGAGGGAGGCGACGTTGATGCCGACCATGGCGTCGCCGAGGCCCCGGGACACCTTGGCGATCACGCCGGGGTCGTCGTGGAAGGTGGTGGCCTTGACGATCGCCTCGGCGCGCTGCGCCGGGTTGCCGGACTTGAAGATCCCGGAGCCGACGAACACGCCCTCGGCGCCGAGCTGCATCATCATCGCGGCGTCGGCGGGCGTGGCGATGCCGCCGGCGGTGAACAGCACCACGGGCAGCTTGCCGGCCTGCGCGACCTCCTTGACCAGCTCGTACGGGGCCTGGAGCTCCTTGGCCGCGACGTACAGCTCGTCCTCGGGCAGCGACTGGAGCCGGCGGATCTCCTGCCGGATCTGCCGCATGTGCGTGGTGGCGTTGGAGACGTCGCCGGTGCCGGCCTCGCCCTTGGAGCGGATCATCGCCGCGCCCTCGGTGATGCGGCGCAGCGCCTCGCCGAGGTTGGTGGCGCCGCAGACGAACGGGACGGTGAACGCCCACTTGTCGATGTGGTTCTCGTAGTCGGCCGGGGTGAGCACCTCGGACTCGTCGACGTAGTCGACGCCGAGGGCCTGCAGCACCTGGGCCTCGACGAAGTGGCCGATGCGGGCCTTGGCCATCACGGGGATGGACACGGCGGAGATGATGCCGTCGATCATGTCGGGGTCGCTCATCCGGGAGATGCCGCCCTCGGCGCGGATGTCGGCGGGCACCCGCTCCAGGGCCATCACCGCGACGGCGCCGGCGTCCTCGGCGATCTTCGCCTGCTCGGGGGTGACGACGTCCATGATCACGCCGCCCTTGAGCATCTCCGCCATGCCGCGCTTGACGCGGGCGGTGCCGGTCTCGGGCGCGTTCTCCGGGGCGGAATTCAAAGTGGACACGGGCATTCCTCACGTGCGCGGACGACAGGTCGCTCTCCATGATATTGCCTGCTAGCGGGGCTTTTCGACGCCCCTCCGGGGCAGGCCAATGGCCGGAAATTGGCCGTTGACCGGCCGCCCCCGGCGCTATGGAATGTGGGGCTTGCCGTCGTTCAGCAGGACGACCCAGACCTGTCCGCGCGCGAAGGTCATCGGCTTGCCGTCGGCGGTGGTGTAGGTGGTCCCAGCGGTCTCCGAGGGGCGCGACCACTTGGCGTCATAGGACTTCCCGTCGCGCAGCACGACGGCGCGGCCGGTGCCGGTCGTCTGGATGAGCGGGGTGTAGCTGCCGAGGAAGTCGTGGAACCGGGAGCGGGTCGTCTTCGCGTACTGGACGACGACCGTGGCACCGCCGAGCCGTCCGCCTTCGGCCGCGGTGTCGGGCCTGCCGCCCCAGCTCGCGAGCCAGCGCTTCTGCTTGGCCGACCACGCGAACCCCATGGTCGCCGCCGGCCATTTCGCGGTGAACGAACTCGTCGGCCTGCCGCCTTCGGGCGCCGGGCCGAAGCGGAAGCCGATGTCGTGCGGCGCGGACGCCTTGGGCGCCTTCTTGAGCAGGGCCTTCGGGTCGCCGTAGAGGTTGTAGGGGATCTGCCGCGCGCTGGAGCGGGAGTAGGCGGAACCCGCGTTCTCCTGTGAGATGTCGTACACCGGCGCCTTGCGGATGTACTTCTTCATCTTGCTCTGCACGCCGGAGAACGCGAAGGCGGGATGCCCGAACTGCGGAAGGATGTGCAGGTCGGAGATGCGGGCGCTGCGGACCGGTCCGACGCGCTTGGGCAGCTTGGACGAGAAGACCGCCATCAGCCGGGTCTCGCCGCCCTCCACCTGCTCGACGTAGACGATGTCGGCGGCCGACACCCCGGCCTGCGGCAGCGCGGGCTTGGTGTTCTCGATCTTCACCGCGAGGACGGGGTTGGCCAGCCCGGTGGTGCCGCCGTTGAACGGGTGCGTCGTCGGCGCCGGGGTCCCGGACGCCGTCCCGCCGTGCGCGCTCGGCGGCGCCGCGGTGCCCGGTCCGTGCGAGTCGGAGCAGGCCGCGAGCGCGGTGCCGAGCACGGCGGCACCGAGCCCCACGGCCGCCCGGCCTCGTACCGTCCTGTGCCACGCGTGTCGCATAACCCTCCCTTTGCGGCGATCTGCCCGAGGGTAGCGAACGGAAATGACGCGTTCGCCCGGTCCGCTGTACGCGGGGACGGCCTCCGGGCGATCAACTCGGCGGCGAGGGCGCGACGGACGGCGCGGCGGAAGGCGCGCCGGGGGCTCCGCGGCGGGCTCCTCGGCCGGCGTCAGATCCCCGGCGGGTCGTCGTCGATCTCGAAGAAGTCCGGCAGCGGCGCGCGGCCGGCCAGCGGCAGGACGCGGATCAGCGGCTTGCGGCGCGCGGCCCGCGCCTGCGCGACGGCGTCGTTGTAGAAGCGGCGGGCGTAGGCGACCTTCGCGGCCGACGAGGACAGCTCCTCAAGGACGTCGGTGCCGTCGCCGCCCTCCCCCGCGACCGTCCCGGCGAAGTCGGGCTGGTCCGCCACGGCCCTGAGCGCGCGGGACAGATCGCTCTCGGCGAACTCGCGGTTGTCGGCGTCGGCCGGCCGGGCCTCGTGCGCGGCGGTGGCCAGCACGAGGCTCGCGGCCGGGTCCAGCAGCCGGGACGCGGCGAGCTCCAGCGCGGCCGCGGCCCGCCGGACCAGCGCGGCGTCCAGCGCGGCGCGGGCGGTCTCGACGCGGACGTGCAGCCGGTCCAGCCGGGTGGCGCGCCACGACACGTACACCCCGACGAGGAACACGACGGCGACCCAGAACAGCACGTCGACGATCCAGTGGTAGAGCATGGGACCGTCCCTCAGGCGCCGGAGCCGGACTCGACGACGCCCGCGCCCGCGTAGGCGACCGTCTCGTAGACCCGCAGCACGTCGCGGGCCACCGACGACCAGTCGTAGGCGCGGACGGCGGCGCGGGCCTCCGCGGACAGCTGCTTGCGCCGGGCCGGGTCGTCGAGCAGGGCGGCGGCAGCGGCGGCGAGGGCCTCGTGGTCGCCGGCGGGGAACAGCACCCCGGCGCGGCCGCCGAGCAGCACCCGGTCGAACGCCTCGATGTCGCTGGCGAGGATCGGGGCGCCCGCCGACATCGCCTCGGCGAGCACGATGCCGAAGCTCTCGCCGCCGAGGTTGGGCGCGACGAACGCGTCCACCGAGTGGTAGGCGCGGATCTTGTCCTCCTCGCTCACCATGCCGAGCACGATCACCCGGTCGCGCAGCTCCGGCGAGACGCGGGCGGCCACGTCGTCGGCGTCGCCGGGCCCGGCGAGGAGCAGCCGCAGACCCGGCCGGCGGCGCCCGAGGATCTCGAAGGCGCGCAGCAGCACCGGCAGGCCCTTGCGGGGCTCGTCCATCCGGCCGAGGAAGCCGAGCGCCTCGCCGCCGTCCCGGGCCCGCCCGGCGCTCCCGGCGCCCTCCCGGCCCCGCCAGCCCGGCAGCGGGTCGGCCATCGCGTACCGCTCGGTGGCGACCCCGTTCGGGATCAGCACCGCGTCGCCGCCGAGGTGCTCGACCAGGCTGGTGCGGGCCGCCTCGGACACCGCGATCCGGCCGTTGATCTTCTCCAGCGCGCTGCGCAGGATCGGCGCGGTCACCGACAGCGCGCGGGACCGCTCGTAGGAGGCGTGGAAGGTGCCGACGATCGGCCCGTCCGCCGCCCAGCAGGCCAGCAGGCCGAGCGACGGCGCGGCGGGCTCGTGCACGTGCAGGACGTCGAAGCCGCCCTCGTTGATCCAGCGGCGCACCCGCGCGGAGGACAGGAACCCGAACGCCAGCCGCGCCACCGAGCCGTTGTAGGGGACGGGGACGGCGCGCCCCGCCGGCACGGCGTAGGGCGGCAGGTCGGCGTCGTCGTCGGCGGGCGTCATCACCGACACCCGGTGCCCGAGCGCGATCAGCGCCTCGGCGAGGTCGCGGATGTGCTGCTGGACGCCGCCCGGGACGTTCCAGGTGTAGGGGCAGACGATGCCGACGTTCACCGGGGCGCCTTCCCCGGCCCGGCCGGGTCCAGGTCGTCCACCCAGACCTTCTGCAGCATGTGCCAGTCCTCCGGGTGGGCGGCGATGCCCGCCTCGAAGACCCGCGCGATCTCCTGCGTCATGGTCTGGATCTTCTCCCGCCTGGCGCCCCCGTCCGGGACCCGGACCTCCTCGTGGACGCGCGCTCCCCAGTACTTCCCCTCGTACCAGAGTGTCACGGGAATGAGAGCGGCGCCCGTCTGGAGCGCCAGCGCGGCGGAAACGGCGGGCATCCGCGCGGTGGCGCCGAAGAACTCCACGTCGACGCCGCTCGCGGTGAGGTCGCGGTCGACGACCAGGCAGACGGGCCGCCCGGCGCGCAGCCGCTGCGCCATCCGGCCGAACGCGGACGCGCCGGTGTGCGCGAGGACCTCCATGCCGAGGCTCTCGCGGAACTCCACGAACCGGTCGAACAGCGACTCGGGCCTGAGCCGCTCGGCGACCGTGGTGAACGGGTGCCCGCAGGCGGCGAGCCAGGCGCCCGCGTGCTCGTAGTTGCCCATGTGCGGCAGCGCGAGGACCACGCCGCGGCCGGCCTCCAGGTTCGCGAAGATCTTCTTCTCGCCGGTGACCCGCATCCGGCCGACGATCCGCTCCCGCCCGTACTCGGGCAGCCGGAACACCTCCAGCCAGTACCGGGCGTAGGAGCGCAGCACGCGCTTGCTGAGGACGCGGACCTCGTCGTCCACGGCGTCCTTGCCGAGGACGCGGCACAGGTTGCGCTCCAGCTGCCGGACGCCGCCGCCGTGCGCCTGCCAGGCGCGGTCGGCGACCGCGGTGAACACGAGCCGGGCGGCGCCCTCGGGCATCTTGCGGACGACCGTCCAGCCCAGCGCGTAGGCGGCGTCCATCACCTCGTCGCGCAGCGACGCGGGCGCGGAGCCGCCTGCGGGCGCGGTCACGGGCACGGCTCCCTCCTGGGCGCGGCCTGGTCGTCGGCGCGGCCCGGTCACGGGTACGGCGTTAGGCGCGGCGGGGTCACCGGCGCGGCTGCGGGCCCGCCTTCGCGTGCGCCCTCTCGCCGTTCTCCTCGTCCTCTTCGTTCCCGGCGGCGGACGCCCCCGATCCCGGCGCGGGACCGGACGCGGCGGGCTTCGGCGCGGGGTCGTCCTTCGCCTGGGCGTAGACCGTCGCGAACCGCTGCCCGACCGTGACGGTGCTGAGCACCGCCAGCGCCCACAGCGCGACCGCCAGGATGTAGGGGACGCCGAGGCCGTCGAACCCGGCCGCCACGAGGGCGACGATCAGGCGTTCGGCGCGCTCGGCGATGCCCACGTTGCAGGTGTACCCGAGGCCCTCGGCGCGGGCCTTGGCGTACGACACCACGACGCCGGCGACGAGGCAGTACAGGGCGACGCCGGCGAGGCCGTGCTGCCCGTCCCGGTACAGCCCGATCATCAGCCCGGAGAAGATCGCGGCGTCCGCGACCCGGTCCATGGTGGAGTCGAGGAACGCGCCGAACTTGGAGATCTTGCCGGTGACCCGGGCGACCGCGCCGTCGAGCATGTCGAACAGCACGAACGCGGTGATCACCATCGTGCCCCAGAAGAACTCCCCGCGCGGGAACAGCACGAGCGCGCCCGCGGCGACGCCGGCGGTGCCGATGACGGTGATGGCGTTGGGCGACACCCCGGTCCGCGCGACCGTCCGTCCGATGGGCGTCAGGACGCGCCCCAGCGCGGGCCTGATTCTGTTGAGCATCGCCGTCCGTTCTCCTGCTGCCGGAAGTGGGGCCGCCGGCATCGGCCAGGGGGCCGCCGTTGGCGCGCCCAATCGTAGTGCCGCCGCCGACCCGGCGCGGTCAGGCCCGAGTTTGCGGTTCCGCGCGGCGGACAGAAGCAGGTTGTTTGCCGTTCACCCCTTGTGATCCCGCCGCGCACGGGAAAGGGTGTTGACACGGGTGTGACGTCGGTCACGCACGTTGGACGAGGACGCCGCACTCGGACGTCAGGGCCGGTCCCTCCGGGCCGGGCCCCAGCCGACGCGGGCCCCCGCGAGGAGGCCCGTCCGAGGAGGTAGTCATGGCGGACAAGGGAGGACATCCGGGAGCCCCCGGCAGGGCACCGGAGGCCGGCGGCTGCGACAGGGTGCGCAACGTCGCGCTGGTCGGCCATTCGGGGGCGGGAAAGACCACGCTCGTGGAGGCGCTGCTGACCGCGGCGGGCACGCTGCAGCGGGCCGGCCGGGTCGAGGAGGGCACCACCGTCAGCGACTTCGACGACGTCGAGGTCCGCCAGCAGCGCTCGGTCAACCTCGCGCTCGCCCCGCTCACGCACGGCGACATCAAGGTCAACCTCATCGACACCCCCGGCTACGCCGACTTCGTCGGCGACCTGCGGGCCGGGCTGCGGGCCGCCGACGCGGCGCTGTTCGTGATCTCCGCGGTGGACGGGATCGACGGCCTCACCCGGATGATCTGGGAGGAGTGCGCGCGGGTCGGGATGCCCCGCGCGGTCGTCATCACCAAGATCGACCAGCAGCGCGGCGACTTCGACGACGTGGTGCTCGGCTGCCAGGACGCCTTCGGCGAGGGCGTGCTCCCGCTGTACTTCCCGGCGGCGGACGGCGACGGGCTCAAGGGCCTGATCGGGCTGCTCACGCAGCGCTGCCTGGACTACTCCACCGGCAAGCGCACCGAGTGCGCGCCCGACCCGCGGTACCTGGAGCAGATCGCCGAGCAGCGCGCGTCGCTGATCGAGGGGATCATCCAGGAGAGCGAGGACGAGACCCTCATGGACCGGTACCTGTCCGGTGAGGAGATCGACGTCAAGGCGCTCATCGAGGACCTGGAGACCGCGGTGGCGCGCGGCAGCTTCTACCCGGTCCTCGCCACGTCGGTGCCGCACGGCGACCACCCCGGCCCGGTCGTCGGCATGCTGGAGCTGCTGGAGGTCATCACCCAGGCGTTCCCCTCGCCCCTCGAACACGGCATCCCCCAGGTGACGCCCGTCAAGGGCGGGCCGCCGGTGGAGATCGGCTGTGACCCCGACGGGCCGCTGGTCGCCGAGGTGGTCAAGACCACGTCCGACCCGTACGTCGGGCGGATCTCCCTGGTCCGGGTGTTCTCCGGGACGCTGCGCCCCGACTCCACCGTGCACGTCTCGGGGCACGGCATGGAGGAGCGCGGGCACGAGGACCACGACGTCGACGAACGGGTGGGCGCCCTCACCTCCCCGCTCGGCAAGACCCAGCGGACGGTCGCCTCGTGCGGCGCCGGCGACATCTGCGCGGTGGCGAAGCTGTCGCGCGCCGAGACCGGCGACACCCTGTCGGACCCGTCGTCGCCGATGGTGATGGCGCCGTGGACGATGCCGGACCCGCTGCTGCCCGTCGCGATCCGCGCCCAGTCCAAGGCCGACGAGGACAAGCTCAGCCAGGCGCTCGGCCGGCTCGTCGCCGAGGACCCGACGCTGCGGCTGGAGAACAACGCCGAGACGCGGCAGCTGGTCCTGTGGTGCATGGGCGAGGCGCACGCCGACGTGCTGATCGACCGGCTCAGCGCCCGGTACGGCGTCGAGGTCGAGCGGGTCGAGCTGCGGGTGCCGCTGCGCGAGACGTTCGGCGGGTCCGCCAAGGGGCTCGGCCGGCACGTCAAGCAGAGCGGCGGCCACGGCCAGTACGGCATCTGCCACATCGAGGTGGAGCCGCTGCCGTCCGGCGAGGGCTTCGAGTTCGTCGACAAGATCGTCGGCGGGGTCGTGCCGCGGCAGTTCATCCCGTCGGTCGAGAAGGGCGTCCGGCAGCAGATGGAGCGCGGCGTCTCCGCCGGGTACCCGCTGGTCGACATCAAGGTCACGCTGTACGACGGCAAGGCGCACTCGGTGGACTCCTCCGACATGGCCTTCCAGGCCGCCGGGGCGCTCGCGCTGAAGGACGCCGCCGGGCAGGTGCCGGTGCTGCTGCTGGAGCCGGTGGACGAGGTGAGCGTGCTGATCGCCGACGAGTACGTCGGCGCGGTGATGTCCGACCTGACCTCGCGGCGCGGCCGGGTGCTCGGGTCGCAGGCGGTGCCGGGCGGCCGCACGATGATCAAGGCCGAGGTGCCGCAGCTGGAGATCGTCCGGTACGCGATCGACCTGCGGTCGATGTCGCAGGGCACCGGGACGTTCGACCGGGCGTTCCTGCGGTACGAGCCGCTCCCCTCGCACCTGGCCGACAAGGTCGCCAAGGCCGAGGCGGTGCACGACTAGGTCGCCGGCGGGCGGGACGGGCCCGCTTCCCCGCCCCGCCCGCCGCTCGGCCCCCTGGGACCGCTTGGTCCCCCTTGGACACCTCCCTTGATCCTTCCGGAGTCGTCCAAATGGCGGCGCGGACTCATCCCTGAGGGTGACTCCGATTTCGGCATCTGGGGCGATGGCGGGCGGTTCGCGGCGTGAAACTCTTACTGCGCCATGAAAGACACGGGGGAAGACCGGCGGCCCGCCCGGCCCGGGCGCCGCAACATCATCCGGGGCCTCGGCCTCGCGGCCGGCGGGCTGCTCGCCGGCGGCGCCGGGTTCGCCACCGAGCAGGCGTGGCGCCGGGAGGACCCGCCGACCCCCGCGTCCGCGGCGTCGGTCGACTCCTGGCAGCCGCCCGACCGGCAGGTCGACGTCGTCTGGGCGGTGAACACCCGCCGCCGGCTGGTCGCGCTGACCTTCGACGACGGGCCGATGGAGCGGTGGACCCCGCAGGCCCTCGACGCGCTCGACGAGGCGAAGGCGCCGGCGACGTTCTTCATGGTGGGCAGCCGGCTCGCCCGCAACGCCCGCCTCGTCGAGGGCCGGCTCGACCGGCACGAGGTCGGCAACCACACCTGGAAGCACGACGACCTGTCCAAGCTGAGCCTCGCGCACGCCCGCCGCTCCATCCACCGCACGCACCGGACGATCGAGGAGGTCACCGGGCGGGCCCCGACGCTGCTGCGGCCGCCGTGGGGCCGGCTCGGCGGCACCACCCTGCACGTCGCCGCGGAGCACGGCTACGACCTCGTGCTGTGGTCATTGCTGGTGCAGGACCGGCGGCTCGGCCACGAGCCGGCGGAGATGGTCGCCGCCGTCGTCGACAACGCCCGGCCCGGCACCATCGTCCTCGGCCACGACGTCGGCGCCGCCAGCCGGGAGACCGCCGTCGCGCAGCTGCCCGCGATGATCCGCGGGCTGCGCGGCCGCGGTTTCGAGTTCGTCACCGTGTCGCAGCTGCGACGCGCAGCGATCTAGGCTTGTCCGGTGAGCCTCCCCCCACTCCGCCTGGGCGCCCGCGCGCGCCTCTGGCGATCGCTCGCGGGCGCGGTGTTCGTCGCCGCGCTGCTATTCACGAGCGCGTTCGGAAGCAACGACGACTTCCCCATCGGGCCGATGACGCAGTTCGCGTTCTCGGTGAAGAACGACGGCGGGACCATCGGCTCGTTCTGGCTCGAGGCCGACACCGCCGAGGGCCGGCACGTCGAGCTGTCCCGGGACGCCGTCGGGACGGGCATGAAGCGCGCCGAGATCGAGGGGCAGATGGGCCGGATCGTCCGCGACCCGTCGCTGCTGCAGGGCATCGCCGAAGGGCAGCACCGGCTGCACCCCGGCGACCCGCGGCTCACCCGGGTCTACGTCGTGGAGGAGATCAAGAGGCTGGAGCACGGCAAGGTCGTGTCGACCAAGCGCGTCAACCGCGTCGTCTGGGACGTGCGGTGACCGCCGCCGCGACGCCGGAGGCGCCCCGGCCCGTGGCACCGGCGGACCCCGGACCGGACCTCGCCCGCACGCCGTGGGGCCGGTGGTGGTTCGGGCCGGTCCCCCGCGCCCGGATCGCCTGGCTGCGGCTCCTCGGGTACGTGTTCCTGCCGTTCGACATGCTGCTGCTGACCGGCAGCTCGCTTGCGCACGCCCGGCTGCCCGCCGACCTGTACCAGCCGGTGCTTCTCGGGCGGATGTTGCATCTGCCCGCGCCGACGCCCGCCGCGATGTACGCGCTGCTGGCCGTGACGCTCGCGGCCGGGTTCGCCGCGGCGACGGGCCGGTTCCTGCCGCGCCTGACGGGCTACGTCTGCGCCTGCGGGTACCTGTGGTGGGTCACGATCAGCATGTCGTACGGGAAGGTCGACCACGACCACCTCGCGCTCGTGGTGGCGCTGTTCGTCCTGCCGAGCGTGGGACGGGCCCGGATCGACGACGAGCGCGGGTGCGAGGCGTCCGCGTGGGCGGTGCGCGGGATCCAGGTCTCGGTGGTGGCCGCCTACTTCCTGTCCATGTGGGCGAAGGTGAAGATCGGCGGGTTCCCCGAGTGGCCGAACGGGGCGACGGTCCAGTGGGCGCTGAGCCGCCGCGGGACGGCGTTCGGGCGCAGCCTCATCGACTACCCGGTGCTGCTGAAGGCCAGCCAGTGGTTCATGTTCACGGCGGAGGCGATCTCACCGGCGCTGCTGTTCCTGCGCGGGCGGCCGCTGTACCTGTTCGTGCTGTTCTTCGCCGGGTTCCACGCCGTCACCTACGCGCTGATGAGCATCCACTTCCTGCCGCACGCGATCTGGCTGGCGGCGTTCCTGCCGCTGGAGCGGCTCACCGGGCACGTGCCGGTGCGGCTCCGCCGGGTGCTCGGCGGCCGGGCGGGCGCGACCGCGCCCGAGGCGGCCTGAAGGCCCGCACCGCGCGGGGGGTCAGTCCCGGGCGCCGCGGTCAGCCCTGGGCGCCGGGGCGCTGCGCGGCGGGGCGCTGCGCGGCGGGCAGCATGCAGGCGGCCGTACCGCCCGGCATCCGCTGCCGGTTGTTCGCGACGAGCCGGTACACGGCGTGCGCGAGCCAGCTCACCGGCGGCGTCCGCATGACCACGCCCGGGACGCGCCAGATCCCGCCGGCGGCCGTGAGCAGCCGCCCGATCGCGTCCGCGCCGCCGCTGACCCGTCCCGCCCGGTCGACCCACAGCACCTCGTGCTCGGCGCGCTCCTGGGTGGTGCCGAGCGCACCGAGGTCGGTGAACTGGAACGCGACGACCTCGGCGTCCACGGGCACATGGCGTTCCAGGAACCGCACCGAGGTGGTGCAGAACCCGCAGTCTCCGTCGTAGACCAGCACCGGCCGCTCGCGTCGCGTCATGGCGTCCATCATGCCGTGGCCCGCGGCCGCCCGCGCGCGAGGGGACCGTCAGTCCTGCGGCCAGGCGTCGGCGAGGATCTGCCGGGTGTCGCGCAGCAGCTGCGGCAGCACCCGCGTGTGCCCGACGACCGGCATGAAGTTGGTGTCCCCGCCCCAGCGCGGCACCACGTGCTGGTGCAGGTGGGCGGCGATGCCGGCGCCGGCGACCAGGCCGAGGTTCATGCCGACGTTGAAGCCCTGCGCGCCGCTGGCCTTGCGCAGCGCGGCGAGCGAGCGGCGGGTGAACACGGCCAGCTCGGTGTACTCCGCCTCGTCGAGCTCGCCGTAGTCGGCGACGTGCCGGTACGGGACGACCATGAGGTGCCCGGAGTTGTACGGGTAGAGGTTGAGCACGGTGTACACCGACCGGCCGCGGGCGACGACGAGGCCGTCCTCGTCGCTCATCGCCGGGATCTCGCAGAACGGGCAGCCCTCCCCGGCCCCCGGCCCGGTGGGCTTGTTCTCGCCCTTGATGTAGGCCATCCGGTGCGGAGTCCACAGCCGCTGGAAGTTGTCGGGCACGCCCGCGCCGCCCCTCTCCTCCTCGAGGCGGGACTGGTGCTCCGCGGCGCCCTCGCCGGACGCCTCGTCGCGCCCCTGCTGCTCCACGGGCTTCTCCGGCTCTGTGGTCAAGGCGGCGGTCTCCTTTTGTTCACGGCCTGACCAGCAGCATAGAGAGACCCACGCGCCGGCACGTAGCCGGGATGCCCCCGCCGAACGCCGGACGCGCCCGCGGGAGGGGGCGTGACGTCCCGCCCGGCTCTCCGACACCATGGGTCGTCCAGCCGAACAGTGGGAGCGATCATGACCGAGCTCGACAAGGGCCGCGCCGGAGACGGCGCCGAGCCGCGCCCGGGAGCGGGTTCGACGCCGTTCTTCCCGGGAGCGCCGGGAATGCCGGGCCCGGTGCCGCCGCCGGGCGCGCCGCTGCCCGCGCCCCCCGCCGGGGGCCCGCCGGGCGGCGCGCATGCGGCGCCGCCCGCCGCGCCGCCCGCCGCGCCGCCCCGGGTGGAGGGACGGATCACGGTCGGCGACGAGGTGGCCGAGAAGGTCGCCGTGCTCGCCGCGCTGGAGGTCGGCGGGGTCTGCGCGCTCGGGTCGGGGGTGCGGGTGCGGTCCGCCGGCGACGCGGTGACGGTCGACGTCGGCATCGCCGTCGAGTACGGCCACGTGATCAGGGACGTGGCGGCGGCGGTGCAGGCCGGGGTCGCGCGGATGGCCGGGCTGATGCTGGGCGCCCGGGTCGCCGCGGTCAACGTGACGGTCGAGGACGTCCGCCGCACGTCGGGGCCCGGCTCCGGCGAGGCGGGCGCCGCGTCCGCTCCCCTCCCGCCCATGGGAACGGGCCTGGACGCAGGACACGCGCGCTAGGCGGACTCCGCCCGCGTACCGGGCGGCCTCGGTCGTCAGGCGGGCCGTGCGTAGCAGGTCTGCATCGCCACGCCGACCGAGACGGTCGTCACCTTCACCCGCCGCACCAACTGCGCGGCCACGCCCTTGAACCGGAACGTGTGCGGCCTGCCGCCCGACACCGTCGTCTGCTGCGCCTGCGGCGCGTGCCCCTTGATCGACAACTCGGCGCGGATCGCGCCACTGGACGAGACCGTGATGGTGACGTCGACGCCGCCCTTGGCGGCGCGGTAGAACGCCGTCCCCTGCGGGCACCACCCGGTGCCGCCCGTGCCGTTCTGGTCGGGGATCTGCATGCCGCCGCCCTGTCCGCCGCTCTGCCCGCCCCCTTGGCCGCCGCCCGTGTAGGGCGAGCCGCCGGTGTTCTGCGGGACGGGGTTGGTCGGGTTCACCGGCCCGCCGGAGGCGCCCGGGACGCCGCCCAGGCCCGCCGTGGGCGACGCGCCGGGACTCGTCGTCCCCGCGGCGCCGGTGCCGTCCTTGTCCTTGTCGAGCAGCGGGACCAGGAGCACCACGATGGCGGCGGCCACGAGCAGCGCGGCGCCCCCGTAGCCGGCGATCCGGCCCCAGACCGAGCGCGCCCGCCGCGGCCCCGGCCGCCGCGGCCTCGTGGACTTCATCTCGCTCGTCTCCCCGGTCCGTGAACGTGACCGTTGAGGCTACCAACTCCGCGCATCCCGCACGTCCGCTCACGGGCGGCGGGCCGCCGCGCTCAGGCCAGCAGCCGCCGGGTCAGCTCCGCCAGGCTCCGCGCCACCTCGGCGGGGGCGTGCAGCGGCGCGACCGCGTGGCTGACGGTGACCCGCATCAGCGTCTCGACCAGCAGGTCCTTGACGTCGGCGGGGACGTCCGGCCAGGTCGCGTCGGCGTAGCCGCGGAAGGCCGCGACCACGTGCCCGACCACCGGGTCCCGGCCGCGGGTCGCCAGCGCGATCAGCTCGTCGTCGCGGGACCGCCCGGCCCCGAAGATGTTCTTCAGCAGGGACCGCCGCTCCGCCTCGGTGAGCGCGAACAGCACGGCCGCCTCCACCGCCGCCGGGACGTCGTCGGCGTGCCGCTCCATCCGCTCCTGGACGCCGCCGAGGAAGACGTCGACCTCCCGTTCGACGAGCGCGCGGCCGAGCCCGACCTTGGACCCGAACGCGTTGTAGGCGGTCTGCCGGCTGACCCCGGCGGCCCGCGCGACGCGGGCGAGGCGCAGCGCGCCCCAGTCCCCGTCCTCCACGATCGCGGAAGTGGCGTCGAGCATCCGCTCACGGGGCCCGTTGCGTGGACACATCCCGCGATTGTGCCCAGTGCGGATCACGCCGCGCACGGAGAACTTGTCACGCTCCGGACAAGAGAGTCACCGGCGCGTTGTCACATATTGCGTGACATGACGATCGCCAGAACGACACGCGCCCGTGCCCTGCGCGCCGGGCTCGCCGCCGTGGCGGCGGGCGCGGTCGTCGCCGCCGTCCTCGCGGTGCCCGCCAACACGGCGCGCGCCTCCGGCGAATGGACGGTGCAACCCGCGCCCCCCACGGTCGGCGATAGCGCCCTCCTCGCCGTCGCCGCCGCCTCACCCGGCGCCGTCTGGACCGGTGGGTACCAGTTCGAGCGCCCCAACGACCATCCGTGCCTCGGCGTCGTGTGCTGGTCGCTCCCGGCGCTCCTCAATCCGACCCTTCAGCGGTGGGACGGAGCCGCATGGCACTGGCTGAACACACCGGGGATGCCCGACCTCGGCCGGATCCTCCGCCTGGACGCCGTCTCGGTGAGCGATCTGTGGGCGGTCGGCATGCGGTACAGCGAGTACAGCGACGAGGGCCCTGACTACATCGCCCATTTCACCGGCACCACGTCGACCGAACTGCAAGCACCAACGGGACTCGACCACATCGCCGCCCTTGCTGCCGACCAGCAGGGCGCGTGGCTCGCGGGAACCGCGAACGCCCGGTACAACGGCTCGCCGGTGTACCGGTGGAACGGGCTCGCCTGGATCCCCTATTCGCTCGCCGCGACGGTCAGCGGCCTCAGCGAACGCACCCCGGACGACGTCTGGGCCGTCGGCGCGGATGCGGACGGCGCCCCGTACGCCGCGCGCTACGACGGCTCGTCCTGGCGCACCGTGACGCCCCCGCAGCTCGCCAACGCGCGCGGGACCCTCCTCAGCGTCCTCCCGCTCGGCCCCGACGACGTCTGGGCGACCGGGTACACCACGGCCGGTGAGCAGCGCGTGGACCGCTCGTACCACTGGGACGGGACCGCCTGGCAGGAGGCGGCGGCACCGGGCGGCGCTCACTTCGGCGGCGCACTCGCCGACGACAGGACAGGCGGCCTCTGGGCGACCGTGGACAGCGGCACGCTCGCGGGCACGTCCGACCTGCTGCACTACGCGGACGGCACCTGGCGCAGGGAGGCGACCGTGTCCGGCTCCAAGACGTCCATCACCGCGCTGGCGCACGTCCCCGGCACAGGAACGGTGTGGGCGGTCGGCGCGCGGGACGGCGCGCCTTTCGCGATCTCGAGGGGATGACCGCCCTCGGGCCGCGCCCGCGCGGGGGCGGGCGCGGCCCGGGACGGGCGGGTGTCAGATCTGGACGCGGGCCTCGACGGCCTTCACGATCTCCTCGACGGCCTCGTCGATCGGCACGCCGTTCTTCTGCTCCCCGTTGCGGTACCGGAACGACACCGCGTCCTTGGCGACGTCCTCGTCGCCGGCGAGCAGCATGTAGGGGATCTTCTGCTTCTGCGCGTTGCGGATCTTCTTCTGCATCCGGTCGGAGGAGGAGTCGACCTCCACCCGGATCCCGCGCTCGCGCAGCCGCGCGGCCACCTGGTCCAGGTGCGCGACGTGCGCGTCACCGATCGGGATGCCGACCGCCTGCACCGGCGACAGCCACGGCGGCATGGCGCCGGCGTAGTGCTCCAGCAGCACGCCGAAGAACCGCTCGATCGACCCGAACAGCGCCCGGTGGATCATGACGGGCTGCTTGCGGGTGCCGTCGGCCGCCTGGTACTCCAGCTCGAACCGCTTCGGCTGGTTGAAGTCGACCTGGATGGTGGACAGCTGCCAGGTCCGGCCGATCGCGTCCCTGGCCTGGACGGAGATCTTCGGCCCGTAGAAGGCCGCGCCGCCCGGGTCGGGCACGAGGTCGAGCCCCGAGTCGCCCGCCGCCTCCTCCAGCGCCGCGGTGGCCTCGGCCCAGTCCTCCTCGGAGCCGATGAACTTCTCCGACTCGTCGCGGGTGGACAGCTCCAGGTAGAACTCGTTGAGGCCGTAGTCGCGCAGCAGGTCGAGCACGAAGGTGAGCAGGTTCTTCAGCTCGCCGACCATCTGCTCGCGGGTGCAGTAGATGTGCGCGTCGTCCTGGGTCATGCCGCGGACGCGGGTGAGGCCGTGCACCACGCCGGACTTCTCGTACCGGTACACCGACCCGAACTCGAACAGCCGCAGCGGCAGCTCCCGGTAGGACCGCCCGCGCGCCCGGAAGATCAGGTTGTGCATCGGGCAGTTCATCGGCTTGAGGTAGTAGTCCCCGCCGTCCACCTCCATGGGCGGGAACATGTCGTCCTTGTACCAGCCGAGGTGTCCGGAGATCTCGAACAGGTTGCCCTTGGTGATGTGCGGGGTGTTGACGAACTCGTACCCGGCGTCCTCGTGGCGGCGCCGCGAGTAGTCCTCCATGACGCGGCGGACGACGCCGCCCTTCGGGTGGAAGACGGCGAGGCCGCTGCCGATCTCGTTGGGGAAGGAGAACAGGTCGAGCTCGGCGCCGAGGCGGCGGTGGTCGCGCTTCTCGGCCTCCTCCAGGAACTTCAGGTACTCGTCCTGCTTCTCCCGGGACTCCCATGCGGTGCCGTAGATGCGCTGCAGCTGCGGGTTCTTCTCGCTGCCGCGCCAGTACGCGCCGCCGGACCGCATCAGCTTGAACGCGGGGATGACGCGGGTGGACGGCAGGTGCGGGCCGCGGCAGAGATCCTTCCAGCGCAGCTCGCCGGACTTGGCGTCGAGGTTGTCGTAGATGGTCAGCTCGGCGCCGCCCACCTCCACGTTCGCGCCGTCCGCCGCGTCCTCGACCGGGCCCGAGCCCTTGAGGCCGATGAGCTCCAGCTTGTACGGCTCGGCGGCCAGCTCGGCGCGGGCGTCCTCGTCGGAGACGGGACGGCGGGAGAACCGCTGGCCCTGCTTGACGATCTCGCGCATCCGCTTCTCGATGCGCTTGAGGTCGTCGGGGGTGAACGGCTCGGCGACGTCGAAGTCGTAGTAGAAGCCGTTCTCGACCGGCGGGCCGATGCCGAGCTTGGCCTCGGGGAACAGCTCCTGCACGGCCTGCGCCATGACGTGCGCGGCGGAGTGCCGCATGATCGCCCGGCCGTCGTCGGAGCCGATCTCGACCGGCTCGACGGCGTCGCCGTCGTGCAGCTCCCCGGCCAGGTCGCGCAGCTCGCCGTTGACCCGGGCGGCGATCACGGTGCGGCCGTCGGCGTCCAGTGCCTGCCCCGCGGTGGTGCCCGCCGGCACCGCCCGCTCGCTCCCGTCGAGGGTGATGCGCAGCTCAGACACGGTGGACACGGGTACTCCTCGGGATGGTGGGTTGGGATCAACGGGTTCCGATGCTATCGACTCGGGGTGTGCCCCGGACGCATCCGGCTCCATCGGACTGCTCCTGTCCTCCTCTGGGAGGCCCCGGAACGACCCCGGAAAGCTGTGAAGGCCCCGGGATCGCTCCCGGGGCCTTCACAGCGTGCGATGTCAGTGCATGCGGCCGTGGCGCCGGGGGCGACCCGGCGTCGTCGTCTCGAGCACGAGCGATACAGCCTGCATGGATCTATCGTAACCGACGCGGGCGGCGCCCGGCAGGGCGGTTCGCGCGGTCATGCACGGGCCTCCCGCCTCGGCCGTTCGAGCCGGTCCATGTCCTCCAGCTCGCGCCCCCGCGTCTCCGGGACGGCCCGGATCACGAAGATGAACGCCAGCACGGAGAACGCGGTGTACAGGCCGTAGGCCAGGCTGAGCGAGAAGCCGGAGATGCCGGGGAAGGTCGTGGTGACCAGCCAGTTGGCGATCCACTGCGCGGCGGCGGCGACGGCCAGCGCCGACGCGCGGATGAAGTTGTTGAACATCTCGCCGAGCATCACCCACACGACCGGGCCCCAGGTCGCGGCGAACGCGGCGACGAAGACGTTGGCGGCGACGAGCGCGATCGGCCCGGCGGCGCCGCTCAGCTCCGGCTTGCCGTCCACCACGTGGGCGGTCGAGAAGCAGGCCGTCAGCGTGCCGAGCGACAGCGCCATGCCCGCCGCGCCGCCGAGCAGCAGCGGGCGCCGCCCGACCCGGTCGACGAGCGCGATCGCGACCAGCGTGAACGCCACGTTCACCACCGAGTTGATCACGGAGGTGAGCATCGCGTTGCTCTCGGAGAACCCGACCGCCTGCCACAGCGAGGACGAGTAGTAGAAGATCACGTTGATGCCGACGAACTGCTGGAAGACCGACAGCAGGATGCCGACCCACACGATCGGCAGCAGCCCGAGCCGGGAGCCGCGCAGGTCCCGCAGGTGCACGGCGCGGTCCTCGGCGATCGACCGGACGATGTCCTTGATCTTGCCGTCCACGTCGCCGCGGCCCATGACCCGCGCGAGCACCCGCTTCGCGTCGGTCATCTTGTGCTTCTTCACCAGGTAGCGGGGCGACTCGGGGATCGTCGTGGCGATGACGCCCCAGAACACCGCGGGCACGGCCGCGCTGGCGAACATCCAGCGCCAGGCTCCGCCGCCCCAGGGGAACGTCCCGGTCGCGCCGCCCTTGGACACCTGGGCGATGACGTAGTCGACGACCAGCGCCGCGAAGATGCCGAGGACGATCGCCATCTGCTGGAGGGAGCCGAGCCTGCCGCGCAGCTCGGCGGGCGCGATCTCGGCGATGTAGGCGGGCGCGATGACGGACGCGGCGCCGATCGCCAGGCCGCCGACCAGCCGCCACGCGGTGAGGTCGGCGGCGCTGAACGCGAACGCCGAGCCGAGCGAGCTGATCACGAACAGGGCGGACGCGGCCAGCATCACCTTCACCCGGCCGATCCGGTCGCCGAGCGGGCCGGCGAACCAGGCGCCCACGGCGCAGCCGAGCAGCGCGGCCGAGACCACGAAGCCGACGACGAAGCCGCTGAGGTGGAAGGTGTCCTTGAGCGCGTCGACGGTGCCGTTGATGACCGAGGAGTCGTAACCGAACAGGAACCCGCCGAGCGCCGCGGCTCCCGCCAGGAGGGCGGCGGTGGCGGCCGAGTGGGAAGGGCCGCCGTGCTCCTCGCCTACCGTGGTCTTCGATCCGCTTCCCGGTGTGCTCATGGAGCCGGATCTTCCCCGTAGAAAAGACCTTATGCGGCTGCGTTGCCCGTGCCCCACCCGCGAATGGCGATTCCGCGACCGTGCCCTGGGACGGAGTTGGGCCGCGTTCCGGGAACGCGCTCCATGGCGGGCCCCCGCGTCACCAGTCCTCGGCGGACTCCGCGGTGAGGCGGACGAGTTCGCCGCCCGCGTCCAGGTCGTAGCGGCGCATGGTCGACAGCGGCGGCGAGTACACGTGCACGCTGACCGCGGGCGCGTCCGAGGTGTTGCGGACGTCGTGGACGTAGTCGGGTCCGAACGAGCGCACCTGCCCGGCGCCGACCTCGCGCCGGTCGTGCACGCGGTGCTCCTCGAGCGTGCCGAGGGCGACGGCGAAGGCGCCGGCGGAGCCGCCGTGGTCGTGGAAGCCGGTGGCCTGGCCGGGCAGCCAGCTGATCAGCCAGATCTCGTGGTCGGCGTCCTGGTGGAGGCGCTCGTACCAGCGGCCCTGCGGGTCGAGCCGGACCCGGTGGACCCACTCCTCCGGGTGGTCGGCCAGCGCGCGGGCGCGCTCGGCGAGCCGGGCCGGCGCGAACGGCGCACCCGCCTCCTGCGGTGCGGTCTGCGCGGGCGTGCCGGACTCGGGCGCGCCGGACTCGGTGGCGGTGACGGTCATCTGTCGCTCTCCTCGGCTGTGCTGTGGAACGTGCGGGAACGCGGCCGCGAGCGGGTGTCCGCTAGCGGAGCGTCCGGCGACACAGCGCGCTGGCCTGGAGGCGCAGATCGACGTGCAGGCGTTCGTGCAGTGCGGCGGAGATCGTCACACCACGAGGATGGGCCACAATCCCTATAAAGTCAATCGGGAAAGGCTGGAAGACGCCGTCCCGGCCCTGGGCAGCGGTGATACCAGCGGGGGCGGCCCGATCTCCCTCCCCGGAGGCAGGCGGGCGCGGCGCCGGGCGCTCTAGGCTCGCAGCGAGATGAACGAACCACACCGCCCCGGCGCCGGCGCGCGGCCCCGGCTGCTCGCCGGGGTCGCCTCCGCCGTCGTGCCCGGCCACGACGACCCCGCCGTCCCCCTGCTCCCCGGCCGGCTCCTGCTGCGCGCGCCGATCCTCGCCGTCCTGCTCGCCATGACGATCGGCTTCACGGCCGGGTCCATCGCGATCTCCATCTCGGCGTACCACGTGGACGCCGAGGCGGCCTGGCCGCTCGGGGTGCTGATGGCGACCCCGCTGATCTTCGCGGCCCGCTGGCCGCTCGCCGCCTGGCGCATCGCGGCCATCGGGCTGCTGGCCACCGTGTTCGTCCGGCACGGCACCGGCTTCATGCCGTGGCCGGTCACCGCGATCCTCGCGCTGGTCGTCATCCTGTTCTTCGCCGGGATCGGCTGCGACCGGCAGACGACCGTCGGGGTCGGCGCGGTGACGATCGTGGCGGTGCTGCTGCCCGCCGTGCTGTTCGGCATGCCGGGCTGGTTCGGCATCATCCTCGCCGGGATCACCGCGCTCGCGCTGACCTTCGGCGACGCGGTCGGCGGCCGCAGGTCCGCGGAGGAGGAGCTGCGCCGCCGCGAGGAGCAGCACCGGCAGGACCTGGCCCGGCAGGCGGTGCTGGAGGAGCGCGCCCGCATCGCCCGCGAGCTGCACGACGTCGTCGCCCACCACATGTCGGTGATCGCCATGCAGGCCGAGGCCGCCCCGTTCAAGATCCCCGACCTGCCGGACGCCGCCCGCGAGACGTTCGGGGTCGTGCGGGACGCCGCCCGCGAGGCGCTCACCGAGACCCGCCGCGTGGTCGGGCTGCTGCGCTCGGACGACGAGGGCGCCGAGCGCGCCCCGAGCCCGGGCCTGGACCGGCTCGACGAGCTGGCCGCGGCGGCCCGCAACTCGGGGCTGTCGGTCGCCACCGTGGTCGTCGGCATGCCGCGCCAGCTGGACGCCGGGGTCGACCTGTCGGCCTTCCGGATCGTCCAGGAGTCGCTCAGCAACGCGGCCCGGTACGCGCCGGGCTCGCGCGTCCACGTGGAGATCAAGTACGGCCCCGAGGCGCTCGCGGTGACCGTCGACGACGACGGCCCGCGCGGGGTCCCGGACGGGTCGCAGGGCGGCGGGCACGGCCTGGTCGGGATGCGCGAGCGCGTCACCATGCTCGGCGGGACGCTGTCGGCCGGCCCGCGCCCGCCCGCCGGCTGGACGGTCGCGGCCGAGCTGCCGTACGGGGACTGATCGTTCCCCGTAGGGTGGCATCGTGACGATTCGGGTGCTGATCGCCGACGACCAGGTGATGATCCGCGACGGGCTCGCGGCGCTGCTGTCCTCCGATCCGGAGATCGAGGTGATCGGGCAGGCGGGGAACGGGCGCGAGGCCGTGGACATGGCCCGCGCGCTGGATCCGGACGTCGTGGTGATGGACATCCGGATGCCGGAGATGGACGGCCTGGCCGCGACCGCCGAGCTGATCGGCGCGCCCGCCGGGACCGACGGCGGGGACCCCGCCGACGTGCGGCCGAAGGTCCTGGTGCTCACCACGTTCGACCTGGACGAGTACGTCTACGAGGCGCTCGGCGCGGGGGCCAGCGGGTTCCTGCTGAAGGACGCCTCGGCGGCCGACCTGGTGACCGGGGTGCGGGTGGTGGCGGCGGGCGACGCGCTGCTCGCGCCGTCGATCACGCGGCGGCTGATCGGCGACTTCGCGCGCCGGCGCCGCCACCAGCGGCCGAGCCCGACGGCGACGGCGGGCCTCACCCCGCGCGAGATGGACGTGCTGCGGCTCATCGCGCGGGGCCTGTCCAACGCCGAGATCGCCGCCGAGCTGGTGCTCGCCGAGCAGACGATCAAGACGCACGTCGGGCACGTGCTGACCAAGCTGGCGCTGCGGGACCGGACCCAGGCCGTGGTGTTCGCCTACGAGAACGGCCTCGTCGGCTAGCGCGGCCGTTCCGGGTCCGGTCCCGGCGGGGCTCAGCGGGACGGGTCGAGGACGAGCTTGCCGGTGGTGCGGCGGGCGCGCAGGTCCTCGTGGGCGCGGCGGACCTCCGACAGGCCGTACTCGCCGCCGCCGACCACGCGCAGCCGTCCGTCGGCGGCCAGGCCGAACAGCTCGTCCAGCGCGGCGCGCATGACGTCGCCGGGCAGCTGGAAGACGTGCGCCAGCCACATGCCGGCGATCGTCGTGGAGTGCGACATCAGCGTGGCGGGCCGCACCGGCGACGGCTCCTTGCGGGAGGCCATGCCGTAGAAGGCGAGCCGGCCGAACGGCGCGAGCGCCTTCAGGCTCTGGTCGGTGACGGTGCCGCCGGTCATCTCCAGCACGGTGTCGACGCGGCGGCCGCCGTTGGCCTCGATGAGCGCGTCCTTCAGGTCGGGCTCGTTGGCGTCGATCGCGACGTCCGCGCCGAGCTCCAGGGCGAGGTCGCGCTTGTCCTTGGACGAGGCGGTCGCGATGACGCGCCCGGCGCCCCAGGCCTTGGCGAGCTGGACGGCGAGGGTGCCGACCCCGCCGGCGGCGGCGTGCACGACGACCGACTCCCCCGGCGCCAGGTGCACGCTGCGCCGCAGCAGCACCCACGCCGACGCGCCCTGCACGATCATGCCGAGTGCGGTGACGTCGTCGACGGCGTCCGGGACGTCCCAGGCCAGCGCCTCGGGCGCGACGGCCTTCTCGGCGTACCCGCCGGTGCCGACGAGCGCGACGACGCGGCGGCCGTCCGGGGCGGTGCCGACGACCTCGCCGCCCGGCACCATCGGCAGCGTCGACTCCGACAGGTAGCTGTTCTCGGCCTGGTGGGTGTCGGCGTAGTTGATGCCGGCCCGGGAGACGTCGACGAGCAGGTGCCCGGGCCCGGCGACCGGGTCGGGCAGCTCGGTGACGGTCAGCACCTCGGGACCGCCGAACTCGGTGATCTGGATCGCGCGCATGACTCTCCTGTTCGGTGCGTGGGCGCCTTCGTGCGGGGCGGGCGGGCTCAGCGCGGGCCCGGGACGCCGCGGAACTTGAACGGCTCGGACGGGCGGCCCGGAACGACGTACCACGCCTCGCCGGCGCCGTCGGCCTCCAGGATCCGCATGAACGCCTCGACGACGTCGTCCACCTGGAGGATCGGGAACCCGCTCTCCTGGAGCCGCCCCTTCATCTCGCCGAGGATCGCGGTGTCGGCGAACGACGGGCACAGCGCGTTCACCCGGATGCCCTCGGGCAGGTAGGTGGGGCCGAGCGCGCGGACGAGGCCGACGACCGCGGCCTTGTTCGCGCCGTAGACGGGGTCGAAGGGCGTCGCGGTGAGCGCGGCCATGCTGGCGGTCGCGATGATGTTCCCGCCGCCGCGGGCGCGGATCGCGGGCAGCGCGGCGTGCACGCCGTAGACGACGCCGTCGAGATTGATGCCCATGGCGCGGCGGTACACCGCGGGGTCGAAGTCCTCGCCGAGGTCGCCCCCGCCGGCGACGCCCGCGTTGAGGAACGCGACGTCCAGGCCGCCGAAGCGCTCGACGGCGGCGGCGACGGCGGCCTCGCTGTCGGCGGGCTCGCGGACGTCGCAGCGGACGAACGCGCCGTCGAGCTCCTTGGCGAGCGCGCCGCCGGCCTCGGCGTCGACGTCGGCGAGCACGACCCGGGCGCCCTCGCGGGCCAGCCGGCGCGCGACCGACGCGCCGATGCCGTTGGATCCGCCCGTGATCAGCGCGACCTTGCCCGTGCCGTCGAAGGCTGCCATGGGGACTCCCTCCCAAGTAACTGACTCGTCAGTTACTCTAGCGGAATGGACTTCGGTTTGAGCGAGCGGGCCCAGGAGCACCTCGGCCGCCTCCAGGAATTCATGGACTCCCACGTCTACCCCGCGGAGCCGGTGTACGCGGCCCAGCGGGCGGAGCTGCGCGAGCAGGGCCGCGAGCACTACGTCCCGCAGGTCGTCGAGGACCTCAAGGTCGAGGCCCGCAAGCGCGGCCTGTGGAACCTGTTCCTACCCGACAGCGAGGACCCGGCGCACGGCCTGAGCGTCACCGACTACGCCTCGCTCGCCGAGGTGACGGGCCGCTCCCCCGGCCTCGCGCCCGAGGCGACCAACTGCGCGGCGCCCGACACCGGCAACATGGAGGTCCTGCACCTGTTCGGCACGCCCGAGCAGAAGGAGCGCTGGCTGAGGCCGCTGCTGGACGGCGAGGTCCGCAGCGCGTTCGCGATGACGGAGCCGGACGTGGCGAGCTCGGACGCCACCAACATCTCCACCCGCATCGAGCGCGACGGCGACCACTACGTGATCAACGGCCGCAAGTGGTGGATCAGCGGCACCGCCGACCCGCGCTGCAAGATCATGATCGTGATGGGCAAGACCGACCCGGAGGGCCACCCGTACCGGCAGCAGTCGATGGTGCTGGTGCCGATCGACGCCCCTGGCGTCGAGGTCGTCCGGCCGCTGCCCGTGTTCGGCTACCAGGACCAGCACGGCCACTGCGAGATCACCTTCACCGACGTCCGCGTCCCGGTGGAGAACCTCGTCGGCGAGGAGGGCGGCGGCTTCGCGATCGCGCAGGCGCGCCTCGGGCCCGGCCGCATCCACCACTGCATGCGCGCGATCGGGATGGCCGAGCGGGCGCTGGAGCTGATGTGCGAGCGGGCGGCGTCCCGCGTGGCGTTCGGCGGGCCGCTCGCCAAGCAGGGCGTGGTGCGCCAGCAGATCGCCGAGTCGCGGATGGCGATCGAGCAGGCCCGGCTGCTCACGCTGAAGACCGCGTGGCTGATCGACAAGCAGGGCGTGCAGGCCGCGCGGTCCGAGGTCGCGGCGATCAAGGTGATCGCGCCGCGGGTCGCGCTGGAGGTCGTCGACCGGGCGATCCAGGTGCACGGCGGCGCCGGCGTCAGCGACGACACCCCACTCGCCGCCATGTGGGCGGGCCTGCGCACGCTGCGCCTCGCCGACGGGCCCGACGAGGTCCACGTGCGCTCGGTCGCGCGCGCCGAACTGGGCAAGTACCTCGGGAAATGACCGGAGGCACGGGGGACGCGGGAACGCGCGGGACGGTGCCCGCCGGCACGGAACCGGCGGGCACCGAGCCTGCGGAAACCGGGCCGGCGGGCGCGGAGCCGGCCGGTACGCGGCCGGCGGACACCGGGACCGCGGGAACCGGGCCGGTCGTGCGGCGGCGGATGCCGTACGCCCGGCGGCGCGAGCAGCTGCTCCAGGTGGCGCTGGCCGAGTTCGGCCGGCGCGGCTACCACCTCACGCAGATGGAGCACGTCGCCGCGGCGGCGCAGGTGTCCAAGGCACTGCTGTACCAGCACTTCGTGTCCAAGGAGGAGCTGTTCGCCGAGGTCACGGAGGCGATCGTCGGCGAGCTGACGGCGCGGCTCAACGAGGCGGTGCCCGCCGCGCACGGCACGGCGGGCGGCATCCGGGCGATGATCCGGGTGCTGTTCGACTACGCCACCGAGGAGCCGGACGCGTGGTCGCTGGTGGTCCGGCACCTGGACAAGCCGGAGGTCGGGCTGGAGCTGCGGGAGCTGCGCGACCGGCTCGGCACCGCGTTCGCCGACCTGCTGCTGCGCCGCCGCCGCGCCGACCCGAAGCTGTCGCCGGCCGCACTCGCGGTGAACGAGCGGCGGGCGCGGCTGCTCGTCCCGCTGATGTACGGGTCGATGCTGTCGATGGTGTCGTGGTGGCTGGAGCATCCCGACACGCCGCGCGAGCGCGCCGAGCAGATGGCGCTGGAGTTCATCTGGCTCGGCCTGGACCGGCTGCGCACCGGCGAGCGGCTGCCCCGGGAGTGACGGCCGGACCGCGGCGGTAGGCCGGGGCCCGCGGCGGCGGCGCGGACGCGGGCGGGCGGTCAGCCCGCGGCGACCGGGCGGCCGAAGACGTCGTCGCGGGCGAGGTCCAGCGCGGTGAGGACGGCGCCGCGCAGCACCGCGTCCCCCTCGGGCACGGCGGCCGGGCGCACCACCGTGGCGGCCGGGCTCAGCTCGGCGAGCCGGTCGGCGACCAGCCCGGCGAGGCGGTCGCCGCCGCCGCGCCCGAGCGCGCCGCCGAGCACGACGAGGCCGGGGTCCAGGACCGCGACGAGGGCGAACACGCCTTCGGTGACCCGGTCAGCGAGCGCCTCGGTGTCCAGGTGCCCGGCGGACGCGACCTCGACCGCGTGGCAGAGGTCGCTGCCGCCGAAGCGCAGCATCCCCACCTCGCCCGCGCCGCCGGACGCGCCGCGCCGCAGCCGCCCGTCCAGCACGATCGCGGCGCCGACGCCGTCGTCCAGCCACAGCAGCGCGAAGTCGTCGTGGCCGGGGGCCGCGCCGTCGCGGTGCTCGGCGACGGCCGCGAGGTTGACCTCGTTCTCCACGACGACGCGCGCGGACGTCCGGTCCTGAAGGGCCCGGCGCAGGTCGGGGCGCCAGCCGGGCATGTCGCCGTCGGTCACCAGGCCGGTGCCCGGATGGATCAGGCCGGGGGTGCCGACGACGACGGCGTGCAGGGCGGTGCCTCCGGCGGCCTCGGCGACCGCCTCCGAGATCAGGCCGGGCAGGTCCGGGGCGTCGGGCAGCGGACGCGACGACGAGCCGGCCGGGTTCTCGGCGAGGTCCGCGACGGTGACGTGTACGGCGTCGCGCCGCAGGTCGACGCCCGCGACGTGGGCGCGGCCGGCGACCAGGCCGTAGAGCCGGGCGTTCGGCCCGCGCCGGTCGGCGCCGGTCTCCCCGGCCACCTCGATCAGCCCGTCCGCGCGGAGCCGCTCGACCAGGTCGGAGACCGTCGGCCGGGACAGCCCGGTCAGCGCGCGCAGCTGCGGGGCGGTCAGCGGGCCGCGTTCCAGCAGCAGGTCGAGGGCGAGCCGGTCGTTGATCGCGCGGGCCATCGTCGGGTCGGCGGTCTTCACGAGCCCCATGGTAGTGAGCGGGGCCGCCCGTGGCCGCTTTTCATCAGGAAGCCTGCCTGTTAGTTTATCGGGCATGAGCCGTCCCCATCGCGCCATCGCCGCCGTCTTCGCCGTGCACGGCGCCGTCGCGGGCACCCTGGCGACCCGCATCCCCTGGATCCAGGACCGCCTCGGCCTCGGCGCCACCGTCCTCGGGCTCGCCCTGCTCTGCCCGTCCATCGGCGCGTTCGCGACGATGCCGACCGCGAGCCGGATCGCGCACCGCATCGGGGAGCGCACCGCCACCCGGCTGCTGATCGCGTACTGGGCGGCGGTCCTCGCGCTGCCCGCCCTGTCGCCCGCGCCCGGCTGGCTGTTCGCCGCGATGCTCCTGTACGGCATGGGCGCCGGCATGTCGGACGTGGTGATGAACGGGCACGCCGTGTCGGTGGAACGGCACCTGAAGAAGCCGATCATGTCGGGGCTGCACGGGCTGTGGGCCGTCGGGAGCCTCGCCGCGGGCGGCGCCGGCATCCTCGCCGCGCACGCCGGAGTGGACGCCCGGATCCATCTCGGGGCGGTCGCGCTCGTCCTGCTCGCCGCGGGCGCCGCGGCGGGCCGCGGCCTCCTGCCCGACCGGGCGGGCGCGGCGGACGCCCCGCCGCCGCGCCGGTTCGCGCTGCCGAACCGGGCGGTCGCGGCGATCGGCGTCGTCGGGTTCTGCGCGACGTTCGCCGAGGGCGCGAGCGCCGACTGGTCGGCCGTCTACCTCACCAAGGTCGCCGGCGCCGGCCCCGGGCTCGCCGCCGCCAGCTTCACGGTCTTCATGTCGTGCATGGCCGGGACGCGGCTCGCCGGCGACCGCCTCGTCCGCCGGTTCGGCCCCGCCGCGGTCGTCCGCTGCGGCGGGTCCGTCGCGGTGCTCGGCGGCGTCCTGGTGGTGGCGGCGCGGGACGCGGTGCCGGGCATCGCCGGATTCGCGCTGATCGGCGCGGGCGTCGCGACCGTCGTGCCGCTGGTGTTCGCGGCGGCCGGCAACGCCGGGAACACGCCGGGCGAGGGCGTCGCGGGTGTCGCGACGATCACCTACCTGTCCGGGCTGACCGCGCCGGCGGTGACCGGCTGGGCGGCGGGCGCGCTGTCCTACCCGGCCGCGTTCGCGCTGATCACCTGCATCTGCGCGCCGACGGTCCTGCTGGCCGGCGCGCTGCGTCCGCGGCCCGCCCGGCTGCCCGAGTCCGCCGCGCCGCCCGTCCGGGAGCTACGCGCGTGAGAGGCGGGTGAGGGCCTCGGCGGCAGGCGACCCTGGCGTCGCGTAGTGCACCAGGACGCTCTGGTCCGGGTCGTTCTCGACGTTGATCTTCATGTAGCGGAGCGTGACCTCGCCGAGGTCCGGGTGCCGGAACCGCCGCTCGGACGGGGTGAACGGCGTGATGTCGTGCGACTCCCAGAACGCGCGGAACCGCGGGCTGGTCGCGGTCAGCCGCGCCACGAGCCGCTCGAAGCCGGGATTGCCGACCTGCCGCCCGGCCTCGTTGCGCAGCAGCGCCGTCAGCCAGCGGGCCTCGGCCTCCCAGTCGACGAACCGCTCGCGCATCCAGGCGCTGTGGAACATCAGCCAGACGACGTTGAGGTCCTCGCCGGACGGCCGCTCGGGCATGCTGCGCAGCAGCGCGTCCAGCGGGGCGTTCCAGGCCACGAGGTCGAAGCGGCGCGTCACCACGTGGGCGAGGTTCGGCTCGACCATCGCCAGCAGGTCGCGGACCTCGCGGGTCACCGTCGCCGGGCCCGGCGGCTCGGCGGCGGGCTCGCCGGCCAGCTCCAGCAGGTGCCGGTGCTCGGCGTCGCCGAGCCGCAGCGCCCGGGCGAGGCTGTCGAGGACCTGCCGCGACACCCCGTTGACGCGGCCCTGCTCCAGCCACGTGTACCAGGTGAGGCTGACGCCGGCGGCGGCCGCGACCTCCTCGCGCCGCAGCCCGGGCGTCCGGCGCCGCGGTCCGGGCACGATGCCCGCCTCCCGCGGCGTCACCCGGCCGCGCCGGGACCGCAGGAAGTCGCCGAGTTCCCGGCGGCGTGCGTCGGCGGTCGGTGCGGGCACGACCGGTCACCTCGCTTCGTGTATGCCTGTTAGCCGCGTTAATAGCGTTAACAGTAGTCTTGTCCGGCCCGGCCGGGGGGCCCAGCATCGGCTCCATGAGCACTCGAACCGTACTGATCACCGGGGCGGCCGGCGGCGTCGGCGGCGCGGCCGTCCGCAGGCTCGCCGGACTCGGCTGGGACGTGTACGCCGGGATCCGGCGCCCGTCCGACGCCGGCCGGCTGCCCGCCGGGGTCCACGCCCTGACCATCGACCTGATCGACGAGGAGACCGTCGAGGCCGCCGCCAAGGAGATCGCCGCCCGCACCGGCGGGCGGCTTGACGCGCTGGTCAACAACGCCGGCGTCATCGTCGAGGGACCGGTCGAGCTGGTGCCGCTGGAGGACTGGCGGCGGCAGTTCGACGTCAACGTGGTCGGCCAGGTCGCGATGGCCCAGGCGGTGCTGCCGATGCTGCGCGCCACGAAGGGGCGGGTCGTCAACGTGGGCGCCGTGAGCTCCCGGATGAGCGGGCCCGCGTTCGGGCCGATCGCGGCGTCGAAGGCGGCGCTGGCGTCGGTCACCGAGGCGCTGCGGGTGGAGATGCGCCCGCTGGGGGTGAAGGTCAGCGTGATCGAGCCCGGCCTGCTGGACACCGAGATCTTCGACAAGTCCGGCGCCTCGCGGCGGGCGACCGGCTGGCGCGGCGACGCGGACGCCCAGCGCCTCTACGAGGGCGTCACCGCGAAGATGGCCGAGTTCGGCGCCCGCGCGAAACCGGGGCCGGTCGACTCCGCCGTGAAGGCGATCGTCAAGGCGCTGACGGCGCGCCGCCCGAAGGCGCGCTACCTGGTCGGCCGCGACGCCCGCATGATGGCGACCCTCGCCCGGCTCCCCGACCACACGAGGGACCGGCTGCTCCTCCGCACGGTCGGCATCAACGCCGCGACCTACCGCGCCTAGGCATGCGAAAGGCCGGGGACGCCGTGCGTCCCCGGCCTGTTCACGCGTTGAGCGCGGGCCTTAGAGCGGGTAGACGCCCTCGGCCTGCGGGCCCTTCTGGCCCTGGGTGATCTCGAAGCCGACGCGCTGGTTCTCGTCGAGGCTGCGGTAGCCGTTCGTGGTGATCGCCGAGTAGTGGACGAACACGTCCGGGCCGCCGCCGTCGGGGGCGATGAACCCGAAGCCCTTTTCGGCGTTGAACCACTTCACGGTGCCTTCGGCCATGGTCTTTCTCCTCTGGGTGTGACCACCGGGCCGCCGGGCGGCGGACCGGGCTGCAAGCGGACTCATCTCACGTCCGCCGGTCACCCGGAGAAACGGAGAACGCCCGTCGTCTTGAACTTCTACGGGCGTTTCGTAGAGCAAACGTTCGAGACTGCCTGACTGGCCGCCGCGCCTGGCCGGTCGCGGCGACAGGATCGAACCTACCCCATACGGGGCCGCCCCGAACCCCGACACACCTAAGTCAGATCATCCAGTGCCACGGCCGCGCGATGGCAGTCGTGGAACGTGCAGTAGAGCGGGACGGGCGCGAACCGCACGACGTCCGGTTCGCGGGCGTCGGCGACCACGCCGTGGACCCGCGCGAGCCGCCGGACCAGCCCCCCGGCGTCGGCCACCCGCAGCGACAGCTGGCTGCCGCGCGCCGCCGGGTCGTCCGGGGTGATCACCTGGACGCCGCGCAGCGGGGCGAGCCGCGCCGCGAGGTAGCCGGTGAGCCGCTCGCTGCGGGCGCGCAGCGCGTCCATCCCGACCCGGTCGAAGATCTCCAGGGAGGCCAGCACCGGCGCCAGGGCGAGGATCGGCGGGTTGGACAGCTGCCAGGCGTCGGCGGACGCGGGCGGCGCGATGTCGGGGTCCATCCGGAACCGGACGGACGGCTCGGTCCCCCACCAGCCCGACAGCTTCGGCACCGACGGGTCGGCGACGTGCCGCTCGTGGACGAAGCAGCCGGCGACCGCGCCGGGCCCGCTGTTGAGGTACTTGTAGGTGCACCAGGCGGCGAAGTCGACGTCCCAGTCGTGCAGCCGCAGCGGGACGTTCCCGGCGGCGTGCGCCAGGTCCCAGCCGACGACGGCGCCGGCGGCGCGGCCCGCCTTGGTGATCGCGGCCATGTCCATGAGCTGGCCGGTCAGGTAGTTGACGCCGCCGAGCATCAGCAGCGCGACCGTGCCGCCCTCGCGCTCGAGGAACGCCAGGACGTCCTCGGTGCGCAGGGTGTCCTCGCCGGGCCGGGGGGGCAGCCGCACGACGGTGTCCGCCGGGTCGAGGCCGTGGTGGACCGCCTGGCTGGCGACCGCGTACGAGTCGGACGGGAACGCCGAGTCCTCGATGACGATGCGGGTGCGCGCCCCGGACGGCCGGTAGAAGCTCGCCATCATCAGGTGGAGGTTGACCGTCAGCGAGTTCATCGCGACGACCTCGTGCGGCAGGGCGCCGACGAGGCGGGCGGCGGGCTCGCGGAGCAGCTCGTGGTAGTCGACCCACGGGCGGCGCGCCTGCGTGTGGCCCTCGACGGCGAGCCGGGCCCAGTCGTCGAGCTCCTCGCGCAGGCGGCCCGCGACGGCCTTCGGCTGGAGGCCGAGCGAGTTTCCGGCGAAGTACGCCGCCTCCGGGTACGCGCCGCCGGGCGCGGGCGGCACGAGGAACTCCTCGCGCAGCGAGGGCACCGGGTCGGTCTCGTCGAGCCGGAGCGCCTCGCGCTCCGCGGCCTCCTGTGCGGCGCTCACGACGCGCTCCCGGTGACGGCGGTGCCGGTGACGTCGGTACTGCCGACGTCCGTACTGCCGACGTCCGCGGCCTCGGCGGAAGGGGCGGGAACGGCGGCCTCCGCCGGGGCGGCGGTCGCGAAGAACGCCCGCGCGTTGCCGCCGAGCAGCTTTGCGCGGTCGGCGTCGTCAAGGCCGGGGCACTCGCGGATCGTCGCACCGGGGTCCTGCTCCCCCAGCGGGAACGGGTAGTCGGTGCCGAGCATGACGCGCTCGGCGCCCATCACCTCGACCAGCAGCCGGAGCGCGCGCGGGTCGAACACCGCCGAGTCGACGAAGAACCGGTCGGTGTACTCCGACGGCGGACGCGGCGAGTCGGCGCGGACGATGTCGCGCCGGTGCCAGGCGTTGTCGGCGCGGCCGAGCGTGAACGCGAAACTGCCGCCGCCGTGGCAGAAGCACAGCCGCAGCGACTCGGGGATCCGCTCGAAGGCGCCGGACAGCATCAGCGCGAGGATGCTCAGCTGCGTCTCGGCGGGCATGCCGGACAGCCACGGCAGCATGTGGCCCTGCATCCGGTCGGCGCCGAGCATGTCCCATGGATGCGCCAGCACGGGCAGGCCGATCCGGGCGCAGTGCGCGAGGAACTCGGTGATGCCGGGGTCGTCCAGGTTCCGGTCGCCGACGTGGTTGCCGATGTGCACGCCCCGGTGCCCGGCCGCCGCCGCCCGCGTCGCGACCTCGCAGGCCAGCGCCGGGTCCTGCAGCGGGACCTGGCACAGCGGCAGCAGCCGGTCCGGCGCGTCCGCGCAGTAGGCGAGGATGCGGTCGTTGACCAGGTCGCACCAGTCGGCGGCGCGGGACGGCTCGGCCGCGTACCCGAACATCAGCGGGGTGGACGAGACGGCCTGGACGTCGACGCCGGCGGCGTCCATGTCGGCCACCCGCCGCGCGGGGTCCCACAGCCCCTCCTCGACCGGGCGGTACTCCCGGTCGCCGCTCATCATCATGCCGGTGCCGTCGCCGTGGACGCGCAGCCACGGCTCGTCCCGGTCGGCGAGCGTGCGGCCCTCGGCGCGGCCGAGCCGGGGGAAGACATGGGCGTGGACGTCGATGACTGTCACTGGAGCTCCGTCGGACGGGAAGGGGTCAGGCGCGGGGCGCCGTCGTGGGGACCATGTGCGCGGGCCACTGCCGGCCCGGGTGGACGGCGCCGCAGTTCGGGCACTCGCGGTCGCCGCCGTAGAAGCCCTCGAAGGCGGGCGGCAGGTCGTCCACGATGGAACGGACCTGCAGCTCGGCGCGGTGCACGAGGTGGTGGCACTCGGTGCAGTACCACTCGAACGCCTCCTTGAGCCCCTCGGGCCGCGGGATCTCCACCACGAGGCCGATCGACCCCTCCTCGGGCCGCTGCGGGGAGTGCCGCACGTGCGGCGGCAGCAGGAACACGTCGCCCTCGTTGATCTGCAGGTCGGTGGGCGGCTTGCCCTCCTCCTCCATGACCCGCAGGACCATGTTTCCCTTGAGCTGGTAGAAGAACTCCTCGGTCGGGTCGTCGTGGAAGTCGGTGCGCTGGTTGGGGCCGCCGACCACCATCACAATCAGTCCGGCGTCGTCGAACACCTGGACGTTCCCGACCGGCGGCTTGAGCAGGTCGCGGTGCTCGTCGATCCACGCCTGGAAGTTGAACGGGCGTCCGAACGTCAGCTGCGGCAGGGTCATGCTCCGGCCTCCTCGCCGTTGCGTGGGATGTGGGCGATGCACGAGATCTCGATGAGCAGGTGCGGGTGGGGGAGCTGGTGGACCGCGACGGTGGTGCGGGCCGGTCCGGTCTCGTCGAAGTACTCGCCGTAGACCTCGTTGTAGCCGCCGAAGTCGTTCATGCTCACCAGGTAGGTGGTGACGCTGACGACGTCGGACAGCCCTCCCCCGGCGGCCTCCAGCAGGTCGGCGATGTTCTCGATGACGGCGCGGGTCTGCGCGCGGATGTCGAGGTCGGTGACGCCCATCGGGTCGGCGCTCGCGCCGGCGAACGTGCCGTCGGGCCGCCGCGAGCTGGTGCCGGACACGAACACGAAGTCGCCGGCCCGCTTCACGTGCGGGAACCGCCCGCGCGGTTTCGCCTTGCCCTCGACGAGGATCGCGTCGCTCACCGGGTCGTCACCTCCGCGCTGCCGAGGCCGGCGCCGGTGACGCGGACGTGCGCGTCCTTCGGCAGCGGGACGGCGGCCGTCGCGGCGCCCGCCAGCACCACCCAGCCGGGTTCGAGGGGCATTCCGGCGCCGAGCGCGAGCCGCGCGGCGGCGCGCAGCGACCGGGCCGGGTCGCCGAGGATCGCGGCGGACGACCCGGTCTGCACCGGCCGCCCGTCGATCTCCATCAGCAGCCCGACGTTGGACAGGTCGCGCGGCTCGTGCCAGGCGCCGAACCCGTAGAGGGCGGCGGAGGCGTTGTCCGCGATCACGTCCGGGAGGGTGAACTTGAAGTCCTCGTAGCGCGAGTCGAGGATCTCGAACCCGACGGCGACGCCGGCCACGGCCGACTCGGCCTCGGCGACGGAGCGGACCTCGCGGCCGATCAGGTACACGATCTCCGGCTCGATCCGCGGGTGGATGAGGCCCGACAGGTCCGCCGACGCCCCGGCCTGCATCCGGTCGGTGAGCAGGCCCCAGATGACGTCGTCGACGCCCATCTGGACCATCTTCGCGCGGCTGGTGAAGCCCATCTTGACGCCGGAGAGCCGCTCCCCGCGCCCGATCCGGTGCTCGATCAGCTCGCGCTGCACCGCGTACGCGGTCGGCACGTCGAACGGCGCGGCGTCGGTGAGCTTCGGGACCGCGCGGACGTCCCGGACGGCGCCGTCCAGCGTCGCGGCGAGCGCCTGCACGTCCACCATCAGGAGTCCTCCTTACCGAAGGCGACCCGGACGTCGCCGAGGCCGTCGATGCGGGCTTCGAACACGTCGCCGGGCGCGGCGGGCACGACCGGGCCGAGCGCGCCGGTCAGCACCGTGTCGCCGGCGCGCAGCGGCCGCCCGACGCGGACCAGCGTGTCGGCGAGCCACAGCGCGGCGTTCAGCGGATGGCCGAGGCACGCGGCGCCGGTGCCGCTGGACAGCTGCTCGCCGCGCCGCTCCAGCACCATGCCGCACAGCCGCAGGTCGGCGTCCTCCAGCCGGACGGGCCGGTTGCCGAGCGCGTACATGCCGGACGAGGCGTTGTCGGCGACGGTGTCGGCGAGCGTGATGTCCCAGTCGCGGATGCGGCTGCCGACGATCTCGATGGCCGGGAGCGCGAACGCGGTCGCGCGGATGAGGTCGGCGACGGTGTGCCGCTCGTGGGTCAGGTCGTGCTCCAGGACGAGCGCGACCTCCGCCTCGACGCGCGGCTGCAGGACGGCGCCGGCGGGGATCTCGTCGCCGTCCGGGACGGCCATGTCGGCGTACAGCATCCCGAAGTCGGGGCTGTCGACGCGCATCTGCTGCTGCACGGCGCGGGACGTCAGGCCGATCTTGCGGCCGGACAGCCGCCGCCCCTCCCCCAGCCACCTCTCGGTCATCCGGTCCTGGACGGCGTAGGCGTCGTCGGCCGTCGCGATGAGGTCGCGGACGGGCTCGCACGGGACGCCGGAGGCGTGGGCGCCGAGAAGCCTCTCGGCCGCCGCGCCGATCGCCGCGGCGTCCGCCGTGTTCTCGTTGGTCGGTTCGGTCACTGGCTCGCTCTCAGATCTGGATGCACACGTTGACGGGCTCGGAGAAGAAGTCCAGTGAGTACTCTCCCCCTTCGCGGCCGATCCCGGACGCCTTGACGCCGCCGAAGGGGGTGCGGAGGTCGCGCAGGTTCCAGCAGTTCACCCACACGATGCCGGTCTCCACCTTCGGCGCGACGCGGTGCGCCCTGGACAGGTCGCGGGTCCACACGGTCGAGGCGAGGCCGTAGGGGCTGTCGTTGGCGAGCCGGAGCGCCTCGTCCTCGGTGTCGAACGGCGCGACGTGGCAGACCGGCCCGAAGATCTCCTCGCGGACGGTGCGGGCCGTCTCGGGGAGCCCGGTGAGGACGGTGGGCTCGACGTGGAAGCCGCCGTCGCGGTCGTCGCCGAACGACGGCGCGCCGCCGCCCGCGACGACGGTGGCGCCCTCCTCGCGGGCGAGCCGGTAGTACGACAGGACCTTGTCGCGGTGCGCGGCGGAGATCATCGGCCCGTAGTCCGCGAGTTCCCGTGCGCGCGCGCCGAGCCGTTCGACGAACTCGTCGAAGACGGGGCGCTCGACGTAGACGCGCTCGGTGCACAGGCAGATCTGCCCGGAGTGGGTGAAGGACGAGCGGACCGTGCCCTCGACGGCGGCGTCGAGGTCGGCGTCGGCGAACACCAGCGCCGGGTTCTTGCCGCCGAGCTCGAACGAGACCGGCGTGACGTGGTCGGCGGCGTTGCGCATGATCGCCGAGCCGGTCGCGGACTCGCCGGTGAAGGCGATGGCGTCGACGCCCGGGTGCCCGGTGAGGAACT
This sequence comes from Spirillospora sp. NPDC000708, assembly GCF_040299565.1. Lineage (NCBI taxonomy): Bacteria > Bacillati > Actinomycetota > Actinomycetes > Streptosporangiales > Thermomonosporaceae > Spirillospora > Spirillospora sp. NPDC000708. Next base: position 65,691 of record NZ_JBEPCJ010000029.1, on the reverse strand, counting down.
CGCCGGCCGCGCCGGGGCCGTGCCCGTGCACCAGGTTGAACGCGCCGGACGGCAGCCCCGCCTGGTCGACGACCCGGGCGAGCAGCGTCGCTGTGGACGGCGTCTCCTCCGACGGCTTGACGACGACCGCGTTCCCGGCCGCGAGCGCCGGCGCGACCTTCCAGGTCATCAGCAGCAGCGGCAGGTTCCACGGCGAGATGATCGCGACGACGCCGAGCGGGCGCCGCACCGTGTAGTTCAGGGCCTGCCCGCCGCCGGCGCTCCAGCCGGGGACCTGCGTGGTGTAGGCGCGCTCGGGGCGCCCGTAGAGCAGGTCGGCGTAGGCGCGGAAGTTGCCGATGGCGCGGGGCACGTCGACCGTCTCGGCGAACGCGCGGGGGCGGCCGGTGTCGGCGACCTCGGCGTCCACGAACTCGGCGAACCGCGCCTCGATCCCGTCGGCGATGCGGCGCAGCGCCGCGGCCCTCTCCTCGGCGCCGCCGGCGCCCCAGGGGCCGCCCAGCGCCGCGCGGGCCGCCGCGACCGCGTCGTCGACGGCCTCGCGCGGCGCCTCCGGGACGGCACCGATCTCCGCGCCGTCCGCGGGCGAGATCAGCGGGAAGGCCGGTCCGTCCGAACGGAACACCCCGCCGACGTAGTGCTCAGCCTTCATTCCGCTCCTCCACGACGCGATCTGCCCTGACGTACCGATCCTCTGCCCACGGAGCTATGCCGTGCAAATACCAAAGATCCGCAGAGCTATCACGATGCTGTGATATCAAAGCGGTATGCGCGCGATCGACCTGCTCAACGGGCGGCTCAAGCTGCGGCACCTCGTCCTCGTGGTCGCCATCGCCGACCAGGGCAGCGTGCTGCGCGCCGCCGAGCACCTGCGGCTGGCGCAGCCCGCCGTGACGCGCAGCCTGCGCGAGGTCGAGCACATCCTCGGCGTCGAGCTGTTCACCCGCGGCCCGCGCGGCGTGACGCCGACGATGTTCGGGGACGCGTTCGTCGAGCACGCCCGGGCCGTGCTGGCCGAGCTGCGCCGCGCCGGCGAGCGGATCACCGGGCTGGCCGACGGCGAGGTCGGCACCGTCACCATCGGCACCCTGCTGGCGGGCTCGAACGTGCTGCTGCCGCGCGCGATCGCGGCGCTGAAGAAGGACCGCCCCGGCATCACCGTGATCGTCCAGGAGGCCACGTTCGACGCGCAGGTGCCGCGACTGCTGGACGGCGAGATCGACCTGATCCTCGGCCGCCTCAACCCGATCGGCGACCTGCGCGGGCTGCGCCAGATCACCCTGTACGGCGAGCCGGTCCGGCTGGTGGCGCGGCACGGCCATCCGGCCCGGTCCCGCGCCGGCCTCTCGCTCGCCGACCTGCTCGACTACCCGTGGGTGCTGCCGCTGGAGCAGACCGCGCTGCGCGCCGAGCTGGAGCAGGTGTTCCGCGCCGAGGGCCTGGAGCCGCCCGGCGACCTGGTGGAGTGCACGTCGGTGCTGACCGTCCGGACGCTGGTCCGCGACACCGACATGATCGCCGCGCTGCCGCAGCTGGTCGCGCGGACCGACGACGACATCGCGCCGCTGCCGGTGCCGCTGGAGACCGTCCGCCGGCAGGTCGGGGTCACGCTGCCCGCGCACCGCGCGCCGACCCCGTCGGCCCGGCTGATGCTCGACCACCTGCGCCGCGAGGCCGCGGAGATCGCGGAGGACTGATCACAGCGAGCGGACCAGGCCGAGCAGCGCCTCGAAGGGCGCCGACGCCGGGTCGCCGAGGTCGAGCACCACGTCGAAGTGGTCGCGGTCCGGCACCACCATCGCCTCGCCCGCGCCCCACAGCGGCGCGAACCTCCGCGACTGCTCCACGAAGCCGGTGCCGTCATGCTCGGCGACCGCGACGACCGCCGGGCAGCGCCGCTCGCGCGGCAGCAGCGCCGGGCTGAGCGCCGCGGCCCGCGGCACGTCCAGCTTCACGTACTCGTTGACGTAGACGCGGGTGATCGGGCGGATGTCGAACAGCCCGCTGAACGGCATGGCCGCCTTCACCACGTCGGCGGGCAGCCCGAGCTCCTCCTGCCATCCGCCGACCATCGTCATGCCGGTGAGGTGCCCGCCGGCGGAGCTGCCGCCGACCACGATCCGCTCGGGGTCGAGGCCGTGCTCGCGGCCGTGCCGGTGGACCCAGGCGATGGACGCCCGCACCTGCCGGACGATCTCCTCCAGCGTCGCCTTCGGCGCGAGGGTGTAGTCAGGGACGACGGTGGCGATCCCCTGTTCGTAGAGCGCACGCGCCATGAACGAGGACTCGGCGCGCGACAGCGCCATCCAGTAGCCGCCGTGCAGGAACACGAACACCGGGCGCAGGCCGTCGTCGCCGACGCCCCACACGTCCAGCCGCTCGCCGCTCGGCTCGTCGTAGACGATCCCGGGGTGACCGGGCAGCCCGTCCACGGCCGCCTCCGACTCGGCCCGGTACCGGGCCATGTGCCGCTCGAACAGCTCCGGCCCGGCCTTGCGCCGCACGTTGTAGGCGACGTCCAGTTCCTCGTCGCTCAGCCCGCTGCCCGGCCAGTCGTCCAGGTCGACCACGACCACCCACCCCTCCCGGTCCGCTCCAGCCTCCCCCCGCGGCGCCGGGTCGATCAAATACCCGTCTCGTCCGCCGCTATCACCATCGCGCTATGCCCACACCGGCTCGTCCGACTCCGTGACCCGTCCGTCGGCGCCGAACACCAGGTACCGGTCGAAGTCGGCGGCGAACCAGCGGTCGTGCGTGACGGCCAGGACGGTCCCGGAGTAGGACGCGAGCCCGTCCTGCAGCGCCTCGGCGCTCGCGAGGTCGAGGTTGTCGGTCGGTTCGTCGAGCAGCAGGAGCGTCGCGCCGGACAGCTCCAGCAGCAGGATCTGCAGCCGCGCCTGCTGCCCGCCCGACAGCGTCTCGAACGGCCGGGCCCCGGTGGGCGCCAGCTCGTAGCGGGCGAGCGCCGCCATCGCGTCGTTGCGGGTCAGGGCGTGCCCGGTCATGACGATCTCGGCGGGCGTCCGGCCGCGTAGGTCGGGCCGCGCGTGCGTCTGGACGAAGTGGCCGGGGACGACCCGCGCGCCGAGCCGCGCCTCGCCGCGGTGGGGCACGTCCGCCCCGGCGAGCAGGCGCAGGAACGTCGACTTGCCCGACCCGTTCGAGCCCAGGACCGCGACCCGCTCCCCGTACCGGACCTCCAGGTCGAAGGGGCGGGCGAGGCCGGTCAGCTCCAGCGACGCGCACACCAGGGCGCGCTTGCCCGTGCGGCCGCCGCGCAGCCGCATCCGCACGTTCTGCTCCTTCGGCGCGCTCCGCGGCGGCCCCGCCTCCTCGAACCTGCGCAGCCGGGTGCGCGCCGCCTGGTACGACGAGGCGACCGCGTCGTTGTTCGCCGCCCGCTGCCGCAGCGTGTGGACCAGGCGTTTCAGCCGCGCGTGCTCCTCGTCCCACCGGCGGCGCCGCTCGTGCAGCCGTCCGGTGCGCTCCCGCCGCGCCGCCGCGTACCCGGCGAACCCGCCGCCGTGCACCCAGAGGTCGCGGGACTCGACCGTGACGATCCGGTCGGCGGTGTCGGCGAGGAGCCGCCGGTCGTGCGAGACCAGCAGGACGGTCTTGCCCGTGGCGCGCAGCCGTCCCGCCAGCCACTCCTTGCCGGGCACGTCCAGGTAGTTGTCGGGCTCGTCGAGCAGGAGCACCTCGTCGGGGCCGCGCAGCAGCGCCTCCAGGACGAGCCGCTTCTGCTCGCCTCCCGACAGCGTGGCCACCCCGCGCGCCGCGGCCTGGTCGAAGGGCAGGCCGAGCGCGGCGGTCGTGCAGGTGTCCCAGACGACCTCGATGTCGTAGCCGCCCGCGTCGGTGTAGTCGGCGATGGCCCGCGCGTAGGCGAGCTGGCTCTCCTCGCTCTCGCCCAGGTCCCGCTCCGCCCTCGCCAGCGCCGCCGCGGCGGCGCGGACCGGTGCGGGCGCCACCGACAGCAGCAGGTCGCGGACGGTGCGGTCGTCCCGGACGCCGCCGATGAACTGCCGCATCACCCCGAGCCCGCCGGTGCTCGTCACGGTCCCCGCCGACGGCGCGACGTCCCCGGCGATCAGGCGCAGCAGCGTGGTCTTGCCCGCGCCGTTCGGGCCGACGAGCGCGCCCTTCGCCCCCTCGCCGATCCGGAAGGAGACGTCGTCCAGCAGCGGCCGGCCGTCCGGGAGCCGGTACGTCAGGCGGCTCACGTCGATGTGCCCCATCACGCCTCCTCGTACAGTGTTCGACGAACCGGATCGTTGATCTAGTGCCCGCCCAATGTACTAGCCTGGTCGCATGACCGAGAGCGTGTGGCTGCGGGAGAACCGCGCACGGCGCGAGGCTCCGCCGCTGAGCCGCGGGCGGATCGTCGCGGAGGCCGTCGCGCTGCTGGACGAGGAGGGGGCGGACCGGCTGACGATGCGCCGCCTCGCCGAGCGTCTGGGCACCGGGTCCACGACGCTGTACTGGCATGTCAAGACCAAGGACGACGTGCTGGACCTCGCGCTCGACACGATCTTCGGCGAGGTGGCGGTGCCGTCCGGCGGATCCTCGGGCGGGCGGGGCGGCTGGCGCGCGGACGCGGCCTCGCTGGTGCACGGCTGGCGGGCGGCGATGCTCCGCCACCCCTGGTCGGTCGCCGTGCTCGGGCGTCCGCTGCTGGGCCCGAACGTCCTGGCGCGCACCGAGTTCCTGCACTCCGCGCTCGCCGGCGCGGGCCTCACCGGACCCGACCTGGTCGCGGCGGCCTACGCGCTCGCCAACTTCGTCATCGGCTCCGCGCTGATGCAGGTCGCCTCCGGCGGCGCCGACGAGGCGCGCGAGGCGGCGGACGGCCTCCTCGCCCGGGAGCGGGACCGCTACCCGAGCCTGGCCGAGCACGGGCATCTCAGCGGCCACGCCTGGGACGACGCGTTCGCGCGCGGCCTCGACTGCCTCCTGGACGGGATCGCCCAGCGCCTCTGATCCGGCGGTCCCGCGTTCGGTGCCGCACAACGCGTCGCGCCCGGCCCCGGAAGGCGGGGCCGGGCGCGGGCGGCGGTTCTCAGAGGACCTTGCTGAGGAACGCCTTCGTGCGCTCGTTGGACGGGTGGTCGAGCACGTCGGCGGGCCGTCCGGACTCGACGACGACGCCTCCGTCCATGAACACCACCCGGTCGGCCACCTCGCGCGCGAAGCCGATCTCGTGCGTGACGACGATCATGGTGAGGCCCTCCTCGGCGAGGGTCTTCATCGTCTCCAGCACGTCGCCGACCAGCTCGGGGTCCAGCGCGCTCGTCGGCTCGTCGAACAGCATCAGCTTCGGCCGCATCGCCAGCGCGCGGGCGATCGCGACGCGCTGCTGCTGGCCGCCGGACAGCTGCCGCGGGTAACCGTCCGCCTTGTCGGCCAGGCCGACCTTGGCGAGCAGCTCGCGGGCCCGCTCGCGGGCCTTGGCGCGCGGCTCCCCGCGCACGCCGGTGGGCGCCTCGATGACGTTCTGCAGGACGGTCAGGTGCGGGAACAGGTTGAACTGCTGGAACACCATGCCGATCTCGCGGCGCTGCCGGGTGACGTCCCGCTTTCGCAGGTGCCGCACCTTCCCGCCGGACGCGCTGAACCCGATCAGCTCGCCGTCCACGTGCACCGAGCCGCCGTCGATGGTCTCCAGGTGGTTGACGCACCGCAGGAACGTCGACTTGCCGGACCCGGACGGCCCGAGGATCACCACGACCTCGCCGGGGTCCACGTCCAGGTCGACGCCCTTCAGCACCTCCAGGTGCCCGAACCTCTTGCGGACGTCGCGGGCGCGGACCATCGGGACGCCGGTGCGCGGCGCCTCCTTCTCCCGCGGCGCGTCCTTCTCCAGCGTGCTCAAGCGGTCACCTCCGGGGGCGGGACGGGGCGGCGGCGCCGCATCAGGACGAAGTCCCAGAAGCCCTGCCGGGCGTTGCGGATGGCGCCGCGCGCGTAGTGGTGCTCGATGAACGACTGCCCGACGTACAGGATCGAGGTGATCACCAGGTACCAGAGGCAGGCGACGAGCAGCAGCGGGATGGTCTGGAACGTCCGGTTGTAGATGGACTGGACGGTGTAGAGCAGGTCGGCGAGCGCGATCACGCTGACCAGCGAGGTCGCCTTCAGCATGTTGATCACCTGGCTGCCGGTGGGCGGCACGATGAACCGCATCGCCTGCGGCAGCACGATCCGGCGGAACGTGCGGACGCCGCCCATCCCGAGCGCCTGCGCGGCCTCGGTCTGGCCCGGGTCGACGGCGAGCAGCCCGCCGCGGATGATCTCGGCCATGTAGGCGGCCTCGTTCAGGCCGAGCCCGAGGATGGCCGCGACCAGCGGGGTGATGAGCTGGTTGGTGCTGCCGTGCGCGAACTCCGGGCCGAACGGGATCCCGACCGAGATGCGCGGCAGCAGCGCCGACAGGTTGTACCAGATCACCAGCTGCACCAGCACGGGGATGCCGCGGAAGAACCACACGTACAGCCCGCACGCGGCGCGCAGCAGCGGGTTGTCCGACAGCCGGCCGACCGCGAGCAGGATCCCGCCCGCGATGCCGACGGCCATCGCGATGACGGTCAGCTCCAGCGTGATCGCGATGCCGTCCCCGATGAGGGAGGCGTTGACGTAGCGGCCGACGACGTCCCACTGGAAGTTGTCGTTGGTCCACAGCAGGTGCGCGAACTGGGCCGCGAGGACCAGCACGACCAGCGAGGCCACCCACCGCAGCGGGTGCCGGACGTGCGCGGCGCCCGCCACGTCGACGTCGGCGACGGTGTCGCCGGAGCGCTTCTCGGTCATGGTCACCGCCGGTTCACCCCTCCCTGGGCGCCAGGTTCACGCCCGGCGCGTCGAGCATGTTCGCGGTCAGGCCCCATTCGGTCATGACCTTCTTGTAGGTGCCGTTCTCCACGAGCTTGCGCAGCGCCCGCAGCAGGACGTCCTTGAGCGGCGAGTCCTTGGCCACGACGGCGCCCTGGTACAGGTCGCCGAAGCCGTTGGCCTTGCCGGTGCCCGCGAGCTGCAGGTCGTCGCCGGACTGCTTGACGAAGTAGCCGAGCGGCGCCTGCGAGGAGAAGAAGGCGTCGGCGCGGTGCGAGCGGACGGCGAGGGTCGCGGTCGGCTGGTCCTTGTACGACTGGACCTGCACGGCCGGCCTGCCCTGCTGGACGCACGTCCCCGACTGCTTCTTGACGACGTCCTCGGCCGAGCCGCCCGCCATCACCGAGATCTTCAGCCCGCAGGTGTCGGCGATGGACCCGATGTGCTTCGGGTTGCCCTTCGGGACGGCGAAGACGACGAACTCGCGCACCCAGTCGACGAAGACGTTGTCGCCCTCCCGCTCGGGGAAGTCGCCGATCGGGCCGAGCGCGAAGTCGTACCGGCCGGCCTTGATGCCGGTCAGCTCGCTCGGCAGCCCGTCCACGGTGACGTGCTCGATCTTCACGCCGAGCAGCTGGCTGAGCGCGGTGGCGAGGTCGGCGGACGCCCCCGACAGCGAGCGGCCGTCCGACCCGGCGATCTCGTACGGCGGGAACGAGCCGTTGTTGACCGAGACCAGCTTGCCGGACGCCTTGTTCTTGGCGGGCAGCGCGTCGTGCAACGCATGGTCGACGGTCTGGCGGAGGTCGGCCTCCTTGACGCCCTGCGCGGACTTGCCGCCGCCGAGGATCCCCTCGGCCTCGGGCGGGTTCGCGCCGCACGCGGCCGTCGCGGCGAGCAGCGCGCCCGCGAGAGCGGTGGAGAGCGCAATGCGGCCCCTCATGCCGTCTCCTCTCTGGGCCGGATGGACGGGTCGACGCGGAAGCGCCGGTTCGCGAGCACCGGCAGCCTGCGCCGGGCCTCGTCGAGCTCCTCGCGGTCGGCGACCGCCCACAGCAGCCCGGGCCGGTCGGCGAGCCGGTCGCGGACGGTGCCGAGCGGGTCGACGACCATGCTCGCGCCGATGTTGCGGCGGCCGCACTCGCCGGAGGCCGCCACGTAGCAGGTGTTCTCCAGCGCCCGGGCGGCGACCATGACCTCCCAGTGCCGCTCCTTGGCGGGGCCGCGCACCCAGGCCGCCGGCAGGGCGAGCACCTCGGCGCCCGCGTCGACCAGCAGCCTGGCCGTTTCCGGGAATCTTACGTCGTAGCAGGTCATGAGCCCCACCCGCCAGCCGGCGCAGTCGAACACGACCGGCTCGCCGTCGCCGGGGCGGACCCGGTCGGACTCCCGCGCGCCGAACGCGTCGTACAGGTGGACCTTCCGGTAGACGGCGACGATCCCGCCGTCGCGGATCGCGGCGAGGGTGTTGTGCACCTTGCCGTCCCCGGCGGGCTCGTGGACGCCGACGACGACGGTGGTGCGCGAGCCGGCGGTGTGCTCCAGCAGGCCCGTGACGAACGGGCCGTCGAGCGGCTGCGCGGCCTCGGCGATCCGGTCCGGCTCGTCGATGAACAGGGCGAGGGAGTCCTCGGGCAGGACGAGGAGGTCCGCGCCGCCCTCCACGGCGCCGTCGATGAGCGTCATGCAGGTCTTGAGGTTGGTCTGCCAGTCCTCGGTGGAGGCGAACTGGCCCACGGCGATCCTCACGCGAAGACCTCCTCGGCCTTGATGGGGCGGGGCGCGATGCCCTGCTCGTACAGTTCTTCGCAGAACGCCGCGACCATCGCGGCGTTGGCGCCGGCGCCGTACGGCATCCAGTCGTCGCCGAAGAGGCGCGCCTGGGTCTCCAGCTCGTCCAGCAGCCAGGGCGTGGTGTCGGTGAGCAGCCGGCGGCGCTGGAGCCACACCCGCTTGGACTCCTCGAAGGCGTCCTGCAGCACCTCGGGGAGCCACGGGTGCTCGTCCGCGACCTCCCGCTTGAGCGCGAGGATGTGGATGCCGGGGACGAAGCCGGTGCGGGCGAAGTACTCCTTCTCGGCCCGGCGGTGGTCCTCGTACAGGTGCCGGAACCGGCTGTGCCCGGTGAACATCTCCGGCGGCATGAACGGGGTGAACACGGCATCGAAGGCGCCATCGGCGAGGCCGTCGATCAGCGACCGGTCCGCGACCCGCACGTTGGCGGGCAGCGGGCGCGCGCCGAGCCGGTCCTTGCCGGTCTCGCCGGCGGCGAGCGGCCCGACGCGCCACCGGATCGCCGACAGGTCGACGCCCTCGGCGCGCAGCAGCGCCCGGGTCCAGGTGTTGCCGGAGTCGGGCCAGCCGGTCAGCCCGATCGTCGCCCCGGCCAGGTCGCGCGGCGCGGCGAGGTCGCTGTCGTTCCGGACGAGCACGCAGCGCTGCCGGAAGCCGCGCATCACGAACACCGGCAGCCCGGCGAGCCGCTCGTCGCCGTCACCGCGCCCGAGGGCGTAGCGGCTGAAGGACGTCTCGCCGCCGTCGAGCCCGGGTTCGGCGAGGACGTCCGGGGTGATCTCCCGGGTCTCGATCTCCAGCGCCACGCCGCGGGCGCGCACCCGGCCGGTGAGCAGCGGGACGAGATGGTCCCAGTCCCGCAGCGCCAGGCGAATACGTGGAATCGGCACAACGCTCCATTTCCGCATGTAACAGGGGGTTTGTCGCGCTCGGGGCGCGATGGGACCCGACTTTAGGGCGCGTTTGTACCGCGTACAATGGGTGTTTTGTTACTACACAAAGCTTTGCGCGAGGGTAACGTGATCGACGCGGCATGGCTGGCCGAGCGCATCGGCGACCGCACGGCCCGGGGCATCGCCGCCTCGATGACCACCCTGATCCGCAGCGGGGAGCTCCCCGCCGGGACGCGGCTGCCGACCGTGCGGGGGCTGGCCGCCGAGCTCGGGGTCAGCCCGGGCACGGTCGCCGACGCCTGGTCGACGCTGCGCCGGCACCGCGTCGTCAGCGCGCAGCGGCGCCGCGGCACGGTCGTGATCGGCCCGCCCAACATCCCGCACCCCGCCCGCTACGAGCGCATCGGCGAGTTCGGCAACCGGCTGGCCGTCGACCTCGCGATCGCCGCGCCCGACCCCGCGCTGCTGCCGCCGCTGGACGCCGCGCTCGCCGCGGGCGCCCGCACCGCGCGGCTGAACGACTACACCCGGGAGACGATCACCCCGGCACTGCGCGCGGCCGTCGAACCCGCCTGGCCGTTCCCGCCCGCGGGGATGCTCGCCGTCGGCGGCGGCTACGAGGGCGTCCAGCTCGTCTGCCAGACCGTCGCCGTGCCCGGCGACCGCGTCGCCGTCGAGGACCCGACCGGCGCCCGCCTGCTCGACATCCTGGAGGCGCAGGGCGCCGAGGTCGTGCCGGTCGCCTGCGACGACGAGGGCCCCGAGCCGGACGCGCTCGCCGAGGCGCTCGCCACCGGGCCCGCCGCGTTCGTCTACCAGCCCCGCGCCCACACCCCGCGCGGGCACGCGCTGACCCCGGCCCGCGCGGCGGCCCTCGCCGAGCTGCTCGCCCCGACCAACACGCTCGCCGTCGAGGACGACGGCACCGGCGAGGTGTCGTCGTCGCCGGCGGTCAGCGTCGGCGCGCACCTGCCCGAGCGCACCGTGCTCGTCCGCTCCTACTCCAAGTCCCACGGCCCGGACCTGCGCCTCGCCGTGATCGGCGGCGCGGCGGAGCCGGTGGAGCGCGTCCGCGTCCTGCGCAGCTTCGGGACGGGCTGGACGAGCCGCATCCTCCAGGACGCGCTGGCGCACCTGCTGACCGATCCCGCGGCCGTCGCGGCCGTCGACCGGGCCCGCGCCGCCTACGCCGAACGGCGCGAGGGCCTCGCGTCCGCGCTCGCCGAGCGCGGCGTCCGGACCGGCAACCGGGACGGGCTGATGCTGTGGGTCCCGGTCGCCGACGAGTCCGCGGCCCTGGTCACGCTCGCGGCGCACGGGGTCGCGGCCGTCCCGGGCAGCCGGTACCAGATCGTCCCGGCGGGCGCCCACGTCCGGATCGCGACCGGCCGCCTCCCCGACGCCCCGCTCAGCGTCGCGGAGCTGGCCGACCTCGTGGCGCTGGCGGCGCGTCCGCACTGACCGGGGCGGCGCCGGGGACCAGGCCCGGAAGGTCCTCGGCGTGCATCTGGAGGTAGGCGCCCAGCGTCTCCGGGATGAGGTCGACCGGCGCCAGGCCCGCCGGCGTGCACGGGAAGCGGTCGACGTCGTACCGTCCGTTGGACGGGTCGTCGAACTCGGGGCCGTGGCGGCGCGACAGGTCCATCGTGACGAGCCGGCAGACGTAGAAGACGTTGAGGCGGTGCAGTTCCGGCGTCTGCTCGGCGCACGCGAACACCTGCCGGACGGGGCCGGCGGTCGCGCCGAGCTCCTCGTCCAGCTCCCGGCGCAGCGCCGCCTCCGGGCCGGCGTCGGTCGGCTCGATCTTGCCGCCCGGGGTCGTCCAGTAGACGGCGCGGCCGGGCTGGGTGCGGCGCAGCAGCACCAGGTCGCCGCCGTCGAGCAGGAGCGCGCGGACGGCCCGCCGCAGACGGGGCGCGGGCGCGGACTCGGGGGCGGCGGTCATGAGTTGAGGTAGGCGAGGACGGCCAGGACGCGGCGGTGGCCGCTGTCGGTGGGCGGCAGGCCGAGCTTGGCGAACACCGCGCCGATGTGCTTGCTGACCGACCGCTCGGTGATGACGAGCGTGGTCGCGATCGTCGCGTTGTCGAGGCCCTGCGCCATCAGCCCGAGCACCTCGCGTTCGCGGGGCGTGAGGGCCCGCAGCGGGTCGCTGCGGGCGGTCATCAGCTGGGAGACGACCTCGGGGTCCAGCGCGGTGCCGCCGGCGGCGACCCGGGCGAGCGCGTCGAGGAACTCGTCGACCCGGCTGACCCGGTCCTTGAGCAGGTACCCGACGCCCTCCGCGCCCCCGGACAGCAGCTCGGCGGCGTAGGTCTCCTCCACGTACTGCGACAGCACCAGCACCGGGAGCCCCGGGATCCGCTTGCGGGCCTCGATGGCGGCGCGGAGCCCCTCGTCCCGGAACCCGGGCGGGAGCCGGACGTCCAGGACGGCGGCGTCGGGCCGGTGCTCCAGCAGCGCGGGCAGCACCTCCGGGCCGCTGCCGGCGACGGCGGCGACCTCGTGCCCGTCGGAGGTCAGCAGCAGCACCAGGCCCTCGCGCAGCAGCACGTTGTCCTCGGCGATCACGATCCGCACGGCAGGTCCGCTTCCAGCGTCGTCCCTCCCCCGTCGGGGCTGTCGATGCGGGTGGTCCCGTCGAGCGCGGCCACCCGGCGGCGGATGCCCGCCAGGCCGCTGCCGCGGCCCGCGTCGGCCCCGCCCTTGCCATCATCGCGCACTCTGATCAGCAGCCGGGCCCCTTCGCGGCGGACGGTGACGGACGCGGTGCGGGCGCCGCTGTGCTTGGCGATGTTGGTGAGCGCCTCGGCGACGACGAAGTAGGCGGCGGCCTCGACGGCGGCGGGCGCTCGGCCGGCCTCGTCGAGGTCCATCTCGACCGGGATGTGCTGGCCGGCGGCGAGCGCGCGCACGGCACCGGCGAGGCCCCGGTCGGACAGGATCGGCGGGTACACGCCGCGGATGACGGTCCGCAGCTGCGTCAGCGCCTCCTCCACGCCGTCCCTGGCCTCCAGGAACAGCGCGCGGGCGGCGGCCGGGTCGGCGTCGAAGCGGCGGTCGGCGAGGCCGAGCCGCAGCGCGACCGCGACCAGCTGCGCCTGCGTCCCGTCGTGCAGGTCGCGCTCGATGCGGCGCAGCTCGGCGCCGTGCGCCTCCAGCGCCTCGGCGCGGGTCTCGGTGAGCTCCTCCACCCGCTCGGTGAGGCTGGTGCGCCGGGTGGGGCGCAGCAGCACCTCGGCCAGCCGGGCCTGCCAGCGCACGAACCGCGGCACCAGCCAGAGCAGCGCCGCCAGGTCCAGGCCCGCCTGGAGGAACGGGAACGTGAGCGCCTGCGGCCAGGTGTACAGGTCCACGAACGCCGCCACCGAGCCCTTCGGCGCGGCCCACCACCACAGCGGTATCGACGCCGCGTACGGGATCGCCGGCCAGAGCCCGACCGCCATCACCGCCATCACCAGGCCGCTGTAGCCGTGCGCGGCCATCCACGCGATGTCCCGCCACAGCGCCGGCGACCGCACGATCCGGCGCGCCTCCCCCAGGCCCGCGTCCTCGCGGGGCGGGTACGGCTCGGGGATCTCCCGGCCGAGCACCTGCCCGGCTCGGCGGCGTTCGGCGTTCGCGAGCGCGCGCAGCGGCTTCACCGCGTCCGGCAGCCACGGCAGCGCGACGACCAGCAGGGCGAGGAACACGAGCAGGGGCGCCACGCCGAGCAGCGCGGGCACGGTGATGCGCAGCGCGCCCACCAGGCGGCCCGTCGCCTCCGCGCTGCGCCGCAGCGCCGCCGTCACGCTCATCTGTGCCCTTGTCATGTCGCCTCTCGGCACACGCTATGTGAGCGCGCCGCGCGGCGCATCCGGGCCGGCTCCCATGCCGATGGTGTAGCCCGCTACACCATCGATCGGGGAGTGCGCACCGATGTGGCCGGGCCGCCCCGGAACCTAGGTTCGTCCTGGTGAGAGCGGGTTTCCCACGGAGGGCGAGCATGACGACGATGACGGCCGAGGCGACCGCGGTGGCGGTGCGCCTGGAGTCGGTCACCAGGACCTACGGCGCGGTGCGGGCGCTGGACGACGTCACCTGGACGTTCCCGCGCGGCGGGTTCACGGCGGTGATGGGGCCGTCGGGCTCGGGCAAGAGCACGTTCCTGCACTGCGCGTCCGGCCTGGACCGGCCGACCGCCGGGACGGTCCGGATCGCCGGGACCGACCTCGGCCGGCTCGGCGAGGCGAAGCTGACCCGGCTGCGCCGCGAGCGGATCGGGTTCGTGTTCCAGGCGTTCAACCTGATCCCGTCCATGGACGTGGAGCAGAACATCACGCTCCCGCTGCGGCTCGGCGGCGCGGAGCCCGATCCCGCGTGGCTGGAGGAGGTGGTGCGCCGGGTCGGGCTGGCGGACCGGCTGCGGCACCGCCCGGCGGAGCTGTCGGGCGGGCAGCAGCAGCGCGCCGCGGTCGCCCGCGCGCTGATCACCCGCCCCGAAGTGGTGTTCGCCGACGAGCCGACCGGCGCGCTCGACCCGCGGTCGGCCCGCGGCGTGCTGCGGCTGCTGCGCGAGGCCGCGGACCTGACCGGGCAGACGGTCGTGCTGGTCACCCACGATCCGCTGGCCGCCGCGACCGCCGACTCGGTGCTGTTCCTCAGCGGCGGCCGGATCGTCGACGAGCTGTCCGCGCCCTCCGTCGCGGCCGTGATGAACCGGTGGGAGTCACTGTGAAGAGGCTGGAAGGGAAGGGCGCGTTCGCGGGCGTCTTCGCGGCGCTGCTGTTCGCGGCGGTCCTGGTCGGGGCGTGCGGGGTCTTGCTGGAGTCGGCGCTGCGCGCGCACGCGCCGGTGGACCGGTACGCCGCGGCGGACGCGGTCGTGACGGGTCCGCAGAAGGTGACCCAGCGGATGAAGCGGGTCGGCGACGATCCGGAGACGCAGAGCAGGCCCCTCGCGGAGCGCGCGCGGGTCCCGGTCGCGGCGGCCGGTCCGCTCCGGTCGGTGCCGGGCGTACGGGCGGTGGTCGCGGACGTGTCGTTCCCCGTCCTGACGTCCACCGGGCGCGCGGTGACGGGCCACGGCTGGGAGTCGGCCGCGCTGCGGCCCTACGAGCTGAGCGAGGGCCGGGCGCCCCAGGGGCCGGACGAGGTGGTGCTGAGCCGTTCGGCCGGTGCCCGGACGGGCTCGACCGTCCGGTTGCAGGCCGGCGGCGCGCCCCGCGCCTACCGGGTCACCGGACTGGTGTCGTCCGGACCCGCGGCGGCGTTCTTCACCACCGCGACCGCGACGGCGTTGAACGGGCACCCCGGGCAGGCCGACGCCCTGGCGGTGCTCACCCACGGGAAGCCGGACGCGGCCGCGCTGCGCAAGGCGGCGCCCGGCCTGACCGTCGCGACCGGCGCGGCGCGCGGCGACGCCGAGGACCGCGCCGTCGCCACCGCGCGGCCCGACATCGTGGAGATCGCGGGGTCGTTCGGCGGCGTCGCCGTCATGACCGCGCTGGTCGTCGTCGGCGGGCTGATCGCGCTGTCGGTGCGGGAGCGGGGGCGGGAGTTCGCGCTGCTGCGCGCGGTCGGCGCGACGCCCTGGCAGGTGCGGGGGCGGCTCGTCCGGGAGACCGCGCGCGCCGCCGTTCCGGCCGGGCTGATCGGCGGCGTCCTGTCGCTCGGCGCGGGCGCGGCGATGCACGCCGCGATGATCCGCAAGGGCGTGCTCCCGGACGGGTTCGGGCTCTCGCTCACCCCGCTGCCGGCGCTGGCCGCCCTCGCCGTCACGGTCCTCGCCGCGACCGCGTCCGCGCTGCTCGCCTCGCTGCGCGTCTCCCGGATCCGCCCGGTGCAGGCCCTCGGCGAGTCGGCCGCCGAGCCCGCGCGGCTGCCCCGCTGGCGCGTCGTCACCGGCGTGGTCCTCCTCGTCGCCGGCGCGAACGCGCTCGGGGTCGCGGCGGTCACGACCGGGCCGACCGCGAGCGCCTCGCTCGGCGGGCTGGTCATGGCGCTGATCGTCTCCGTCGCGCTGCTCGGGCCGCTGCTGGCCCGGGCCGGCGAGCGGGTCCTCGGACGCGCCGCCGCCGCGCTGTCCCCGGTCGCGGGGCGGCTCGCCCGGCACGCGGCGAGCGCCGCCGCGCTGCGCGCCGGCTCGATCATGACGCCGGTCGCGCTGGCCATCGCGTTCGCCGGCGTGCAGCTCTTCGCCCAGTCGACGATCGCCCACGCGACCACCGCGCAGTTCGCCGCCGGGAACCGCGCCGACCAGGTCATCGTGGCGAGCGGGCCGGGGCTGCCGCAGGGAGCGGCCGACGCCGCGCGGCGCGTCCCGGGCGTCACGGCCGCGACGCCCGTCAAGCGCACCACGGTCGTCATGGCCGTGAAGGAGCTGGGCGAGAAGAACCTGCGGTCGCTGACCGCCCAGGGGGTGGGCGCGGACGCCGCCGCCACGATGGACCCCAAGGTCGCCTCGGGCGGGTTCGGCGCGCTGCGCGGCGACGCGGTCGCCCTGAGCCGCGACGTCGCGGGCGGCCTCCACGCCGGCTCCACCACGCCGCTGTGGCTGGGCGACGGCACGCGGATCGACGCCCGGGTCGTCGCGGTGTACGAGCGGGGGCTCGGCTTCGGCGACGTCCTCCTCCCCCACGACCTGGTCGCCGCGCACTCGTCCACGTCGCTCGACGACCACGTCCTCGTCCGCGGGGACGCCGACCTCCGGTCCGTGACGGCGGCGTACCTCGGCGCGCAGGCCGTCGACCGCGACGCCTTCGGCGCCCGGCTGTCGGACGAGACCAGGCTGCAGGGGTTCATCAACTACGTCGTCGTCGGCGCGATCGCCGGGTTCATCGTCATCGGGCTCGTCACGACGCTGGCGCTGGCGACCGCGGCGCGGCGCCGCGAGTTCGCGCTGCTGCGGCTCGTCGGCGCGACCCGCCGGCAGGTGCTGCGGATGCTGCGCCTGGAGGCGCTCATCGTGCTCGGCACCGGCGCCGCCGCCGGCTCCCTCATCGTCGCCGTGGTCGTCCCCGCGTTCGCGACGGCGGTCACCGGGCTGCCGCTGCCCGCGGTGTCCCCGCTGACCTGCGCGGCGATCCTCGCGACCGTGGCTGGCTCCGGCGCCGCCGCCATCCTCCTGCCGGCCCGGGCGATGCTCCGCCGGCGCAGCTCCCCGAAACTCCCGTGAAAGGCGCGCACATCATGAACGGCACCGGCAACACCGCCCGCTGGACCCTGTTCGGCCTGTTCCTGGCCGTGAACGTGGTCTCCAACATCACGCTCAAGGGCACCTGGCTGGAGATCCCCGTCAGCGTCCTCACCGGGCTCGGCGTCCTCGCCGTCGTCCTCGACTACCTCCTGCGCGGCCGCCGCCGGGAACGCTGACACCCCGTGCGGGCCGCCCCGGCCGACCGAACCTCCGGCTCGTCCCCCGGGCGGCCCGCACCGCCGTTACCATCTCGGAGTGCCAAGATCCCGTTGGCATGCTCTGTACCGGAACGGCGTGAAATGGATGATGTCGAGATCCGGCGGCACCTGCCGGGCAACCTCCCGCAGCTGTTCGCCGACGGCGCGGACGGCGCCGGCCCGGGCGCGGACGGCGCCGCCGGGCGGACGCTGTCGGTGTCGCTCCCCGAAGGGGACGTGGTGTGGCCGGACCCCGGCTACCCGCAGCGGCAGTCGCTGATGCGGCCCGCCTTCTGGCTGAGCGACGAGCCCGTGCACGGCGAGCTGTGGGGCCGGCTGCGCGCCGAGCACTCCCGGTCCGGCCTGTGGCCGCTGCTGCTCGACGAGACCGACCAGCCGTGGGCGTCCGGGCAGATCGCGCCGGAGCCGGTGGCGGAGATCGGCAACTACTCGCCCGACGCGTTCCTCTACGAGGTGTGGGCCGACTGGGCGGAGCAGGCCGCCGACGAGGACCACGACGACCTGGCCCCGTTCGGGCGACACTGCCCTGGCCCCGCCCCCGCCGGCACCCTGCTGGACGATCCGGACGCCGTCGCCGACCGGTACGCCCGCGCCCTCGGCGCGCGGGGACCGTCCCTCGGGCTGGTCGCGGTCGAGCGCGGCGCCGACGCGATCGCCGCGGTGGGCTGGCAGGGCGCGCTGAACCACAACGAGTGGACCGCGCCGCTCGCCGCCGTCCTGCGGGGCTGGGAGGAGCGGTTCGGCGCGCGCGTCGTCGGGCTCGGGTTCAACACGCTGGACCTGAGCGTCGCCGCGCCGCCCGTGACGACCCGCCACGCGGTGCACGTCGCGGCGGAGCACTGGGCGTTCTGCCCCGACATCCTCTTCCAGGGGCCGGGCACCCTCGCCGGCTACGCCGAGGAGATCCGGGGCAAGACGCACTGGTCGTTCTGGTGGGACTAGAGGCGCGCAGGCCGCGCAGGCCACGCTAGCCGCGCGCGCCGAGCATCCGCAGCGCCAGGTGGGCGGTCAGCGCGCCGACCTCCTCCGGCGAGCGCGGCCCCTCGGGGCGGTACCAGCGGCAGACGTCGATCGCCAGGGACGACATCGCGCGCGCGGTGCCCTCGATGTCGGCGACGTCGAACGCGCCCGCCGCGGCGCCCGACCGCACCTCCTCGCGCACCAGGGCGCGGACGCGGCGCCGGATCGCGGCGATCCGCCGCGCGTGCGCCGCGTCCAGCGCGCCCAGCTCGTTCTGGATGACGCGGGCGGCGCGGTGGTGGCGGGCGTGCCAGCGCGCGAACGCGTACATCAGCGCCCGGACGCGCGCGGCGTGCCCTTCGACGCCCCCGACCGCGCTCTCCAGTTCCGCGAGCACGGACTCGTGGACGGTCAGCGCGATCTGGAACAGCAGGTCCGCCTTCGTCCGGTAGTGCACGTAGAGGGCGCCGGCGCTCATCCCGGCGCCGGCCGCGATGTGCCGCGTCGAGGTGCCGTGGTAGCCGAGTTCGGCGAAGGAGTCGACCGCGGCGAGCAGCAGGCGGCGCGACGCGTCCGGCGCGACGCCCGCCCACATGCCGCCGTCGCCGTCCGCGGAGCCGCTGCCGGGAGCCATGCGCAGAAGCCTAAGCGATCGCTCAGTACACTGGGCCCGCACTTCGCACCATTCCGGGAGGATCCGCATGCGGCGCACCGTCTTCGAGGCCGACCACGAGCTGTTCAGGGAGTCCGTGAGGGAGTTCGTCGAGCGGACGCTCCTGCCCCTGGACGAGGACATCCGCAATGAGCGGATGCTCAGGCGCGAGGTGTGGCTGGAGGCCGGCCGGCAGGGCTTCCTCGGCATGCAGGTGCCCGAGGAGTACGGCGGCCAGGGCGCCGGGGACTTCCGCTTCAACGCCGTGATCGGCGAGGAGCTCGCCCGCGTGGCGGTCGCCTACAACTCGATCGTGTCGATCCACATCGACATCTGCGCCCCATACCTGCTGGAGCTGGCGACCGACGAGGCGAAGAAGAAGTGGCTGCCCGGGTTCTGCACCGGCGAGCTGATCACCGCGATCGGCATGACCGAGCCGTCCGGCGGGTCCGACCTCGCGGCGCTGAAGACCACCGCGGTCCGCGACGGCGGCCAGTGGGTGATCAACGGCTCGAAGACGTTCATCACCAACGGCGGCCACGCCGACCTCATCATCGTCGCGGCCAAGACCGATCCCGCGCGCGGCGCGAAGGGCATCACCCTGTTCGGCGTCGAGGCCGGCACGCCCGGTTTCAGCCGCGGCACGAAGCTCGACAAGGTCGGCCAGCCGGAGGCCGACACGTCCGAGCTGTTCTTCGAGAACGTCCGGGTGCCGGACTCCCACATGATCGGCGAGCTGAACCGCGGCTTCATCCACATGATGGAGCGGCTCTCGCAGGAGCGGCTCTCCTGCGCCGTCGCCAACGTCGCGCACGCCCGCGGCGTCCTGGACGAGACGATCACCTACGTCAAGGAGCGCAAGGCGTTCGGGCAGCCGATCGGCCAGTTCCAGCACAACAAGTTCCTGGTCGCCGAGCTGATCACGAAGCTGGACGTCGCGCAGGCGTTCGTCGACCAGTGCCTGGCCGCGCACGTGGCGGGCGAGCTGTCCGCGGTGGACGCGTCCAAGGCCAAGTGGTGGAGCTCGGACGTGCAGAACCAGGTCATCGACGGCTGCGTCCAGCTGTTCGGCGGCTACGGCTACATGCGCGAGTACCGCGTGGCCCGCGCCTGGATGGACGCCCGCGTCACCCGCATCTGGGCCGGCTCCAACGAGATCATGAAGGAGATCATCGGCCGCGACGCCGGGCTCTGACCCGCGCCGCCGCGGCCGGCCGCAAGCACCGGCCGCGGCCGGGCGCGCCCGGGTGCGGCCTCAGCCCTGGCGGCGCCTCTTGGACGCCGGCTCGCCGTAGCCCGGCTTCGGGTCGGGCGAGATGTCCTGCTGCTTGCCCCGGTGGATGCGGTCGAGCCGCTCGGCGTGGTGGTGCGGCTGGTGCTTCGGCGCCGAGTGCCGCTGCTTGGACGCGCCGGTGGTGACGTTCCGGGCGCTCGGGGCCTTCCCCTGCTCCCTGGCCTCGCGGGCGGCCTTCCTGCGCTGCTCCACGTTCCCTTCCATCTTCTTGCCGGCCATGACATCCCCCCTGTCTCCGGCCTGCGGTCACCGTCCTACCCGCCCCGTCCCGGAGCCATTCGACCGCAACACCCCATCAGTCGCAGAGCGGGATGAAGCGGACACAAAGCGAGATTCGGTGGCCGCCGTCTCAAAGATGTGATGTTTTAGATCCTGCACGGAGGTGCGATGTGCGCTTCTGATCAATAACCTGCGATCATGGCGAATGTCGGGGCACGCGCGGCCAAGTGGCTTGTACGGGGATACATCGCCAGGAAGCAGCGTGCCGGCTTCAATCTCGAGTCGATCCGGTTCCTGCCCAACTCCACGCTGGCGCCGTTGCGCCGCGACGGTCTGGACCCGGTGAGCGACCTCACCGCGATGCGCGAGGCGCGGCGCATCAGCAAGCTGCCGCTCCCGTTCGGTTTCGGCGTCTGGCTGGTGACCGGCTACGAGGAGGCCAAGGCCGTCCTCGCGGACGCGGACTCGTTCAGCAACGACCTGTCCAACCTCGTCGGCAAGGTGGACGTCCCGGCCGGGTTCACGCCCGGCGGGCTGGGGTTCTCCGACCCGCCCGTGCACACCCGGCGGCGCAAGCTGCTGACGCCGGAGTTCACCATGCGCCGGCTGAGCCGCCTCACGCCGCTGATCCACACGATCGTCGAGGAGCGGCTCGACGCGATGGCGGACATGACGGGCCCCGTCGACCTGATGGAGTCGTTCGCGCTGCCCGTCCCGCTGCTGACGATCTGCGAGCTGCTCGGCGTCTCCCACCGCGACCGCAGCGACTTCCAGCGGCTGAGCAGCGCCCGGTTCGACCTGTTCGGCGGGGCGAGCGCGTCGGTCGGCGCGATCTCCGAGTCGATGGACTACCTGCTCGAGGTCGTCCGCCGGCAGCGGGTCGAGCCGGGCCCCGGCCTGATCGGCATGCTGATCCGCGAGCACGGCGACGAGCTCGACGACCTGGAGATCGCCGGGCTCTCCGACGGCGTGCTCACCGGCGGCCTGGAGACGACGGCGAGCATGCTCGCGCTCGGCTCGATCGTGCTGCTGCGCGACCGGGAGCAGTTCCAGCGGGTGCACGACGACGACGAGGCGATCGTCCCGTTCGTGGACGAGCTGCTGCGGTACCTGACGGTGGTGCAGCTGGCGTTCCCGCGGTTCGCCCGCAAGGACACCGAGGTCGACGGGGTGCGGATCGCGGAGGGCGACGTGGTGTTGATCTCGCTGTCGGCGGCGAACCGCGACCCGGCGCTCGGCTCCGAGATGGACGGTTTCGACGCCGGCCGCAAGACCCCGCCGCACCTGGCGTTCGGCTGGGGCGCGCACCGCTGCATCGGGGCGGAGCTGGCCAAGATGGAGCTGCGCGCCGCCTACCCCGCGCTCGTCCGCCGGTTCCCGGACCTGCGGCTCGCGGTGGAGCCGGACAAGCTGAGCTACCGCAAGCTGTCGATCGTCTACGGCGTCAACTCGCTGCCGGTACATCTCCGCTGAGCGCGCGGGCGCGCGGGTAATCGCGAACAGCGCGGGTAGTGCCGGGGCGTGACCTCACTACTGAAGGGCGTCCTGCGCGGCATGGCGGCCGGCGCCGCGGGGACGACCGCGCTCAACGCGACGACCGAAGCGGACATGGCGATACGGGGCCGCCCGGCGAGCGGGACGCCGGCCGCCGTCGCGGGCGCGCTGACCGACCGCGCCGGAGTGCGCCTGCCCGGCGGCGAGCTGGAGCGGGCGAACCGGCTGGACGGCCTCGGCGCGCTCAGCGGCACGTGCACCGGGATGGCGGTGGGCGCGCTGGCCGGAGCGCTGCGCGCCGCCGGGCTCCGGCTGCCCGCCGTCATCGGCGGGCCGCTGCTGGGGGCGGCGGCGATGGCGGCCTCCGACCTGCCGATCGCCCGGCTGGGGATCTCCGATCCGCGCACCTGGACCAGGACGGACTGGGTGTCCGACGCGATCCCGCACCTCGTGTACGGGATCACGACGCATTCCGCGCTCCGCGCGATGTTCCGCGCCGACGAGGAGCGCAAGGCCCTCCGGCAGCCGGCGCCCGACCGCCCTTCCCGCGGCGCCCTGATGCGGGCCGCGGCGCTCGGCGCGGCCACCGGCTGCCGCAGCTCCGCCGGGCTGAGCGCGCTGGCGCTGCGCTCGCGCCGCTACTACCCGGGGCTGTCCGGACGGCTCTCCCATCCCGCCGTCAAGGTGCTGAACGGTCTGTTCACGGTGGCCGAGATGGGGCTCGACAAGCTCCCGTCCGCCCCGCCGCGGACCTCGCCCCAGGGCCTGGCGCCCCGCGTGGCGCTTGCGGCCGTCGCGGCCCGGGCCATGGCGCGCCGCGACGGCATCCGCAGCGGGCCGCCCATCGTGCTCGCCACCGCGACCGCCACCGCGAGCGCCGCGGCCGCCGTCCGGCTGCGCGCGGCGGCCGCCGACCGGATGGGCTCCGACCTGCCCGGCGCCCTCGCGGAGGACGCCACCGCGGCGCTGCTGGGTCAGGTGGGCGCCGCGCGCTGATAAAATGGTCCGGACGAGTGATCCGCAGAGGGAGATCAGCAGTGGCAGGTGACGACGACATCTCCGGGTGATCCCGGAAGTGATCGGCCACCGGTGCGCGCGGACGAGCGCCGCCGATGTGGCCGTCCCGTCGTCGCTTCTCATCCCTGCCCCTGCCGGGCGGCTCCGGTACGCCCGCCGCATCCCATGAGGTCCCTCACGTGTCCGATGCCCGCATCGTCTGCTCCGCCCTGTCCTTCTCCTGGCCCGGCGACGTCCCGGTTTTCCAGGACCTGTCGTTCACCGTCGGCGCCGGCCGCACCGGCCTCGTCGCGCCGAACGGCGCCGGCAAGAGCACGCTGCTGAAACTGATCGCCGGGGAGCTCCGCCCGGCCGCCGGGACCGTCTCGGTCGAGGGCGTGCTCGGCCACCTGCCGCAGACGCTCCCGCTGGACGGCGACCTGACCGTGGCGGACGTCCTCGGCGTCGCCCCGGTGATCCGCGCGCTGGACGCCATCGAGTCCGGCGACGCCGCCGAGGAGCACTTCGCCGTGATCGGCGACGACTGGGACATCGAGGAGCGCACCCGCGCCCAGCTCGACCGGCTGGGCCTCGGCGACGTCGCCCTGGACCGCCGGCTGGACACGCTCAGCGGCGGCCAGGTCGTCTCGCTCGGCCTGGCCGCGCAGCTGCTGAAGCGGCCGGACGTGCTGCTGCTCGACGAGCCGACCAACAACCTCGACATCGACGCGCGGCACCGGCTGTACGGCGTCCTGGAGGACTGGAACGGGTGCCTCCTCGTGGTGAGCCACGACCGGGCGCTGCTCGACCGGATGGACCGCATCGCCGAGCTGGAGCGCGGCGAGATGCGCTTCTACGGCGGGAACTTCACCGCCTACGAGGAGGCGCTGCGGATCGAGCAGGAGGCCGCGGAGAAGGACGTCCGCAGCGCCGAGCAGGAGGTGAAGCGGGAGAAGCGCGAGATGCAGCAGGCCCGGGAGCGGGCGGCGCGCCGGCAGAGCAACGCCGCGCGCAACCTCAAGGACGCGGGCCTGCCCAAGATCCTCGCCGGTGCGCGCAAGCGGCGCGCCCAGGAGTCGGCCGGCAGGGCCGACGGGGCGCACGCCGCGCGGCTCGGCGACGCCCGCGCCCGGCTCCAGGAGGCCGAGCGCGCCCTGCGCGACGAGCAGGCGATCAGCCTGGAGCTGCCCGCCACCGCCGTCCCCGCCGGGCGGACGGTGTTCCTCGGCGAGCGCATGCGGGTCCGCTACGGGGACCGGGACGTCTTCGCCGGGCCCGGCGCGAGCCTGGAGATCCGCGGCCCCGAGCGGGTCGCGCTGATCGGCGCGAACGGCACCGGCAAGTCGACCCTGCTCCGGCTGATCGGCGGCGACCTCTCCCCCGAGGGCGACGGGACGGCGCGGCGGGCTGACGGGCGCGTCGCGTACCTGTCGCAGCGCCTCGACCTGCTCGACCTCGACCGCACGGTGGCGGAGAACCTCGCCGCGTTCGCGCCGGGCGTGCCGGAGGCCGAGCGGATGAACCTGCTCGCCCGGTTCCTGTTCCGCGGCGCCCGCGCGCACCTGCGGGTCGGCGCGCTGTCCGGCGGGGAGCGGCTGCGCGCCACGCTCGCGTGCGTGCTGTGCGCCGAGCCGGCGCCGCAGCTGCTGCTCTTGGACGAGCCGACGAACAACCTCGATCTGGCGAGCTCCGCCTGGCTCGTCGGCGCGCTCAACGCCTACCAGGGCGCGTTCGTGGTGGTGAGCCACGACGAGCGGTTCCTGGCCGACATCGGGGTGAACCGCTGGCTGCGGCTCGCCGACGGCCGGCTGCTGGAGGCCGCGGCGCCCGCCTGACCCCGTCCCGGAGCGGGTCGTCCGGGATGAATGCCTTCTCCGACCGGCGGGTATCGGGTTCCGCATGGCCGTGACCGTCTGAGCCGACCTTCGGGGGGATCATGAAGGAGCACGAAATGGTGTCGGCCGTCCGCGAGACCGGGCGCATCGACACCACCGACCACGCCGAGCGCGCCATCGACGCCACGCTCGCGGTCCTCGGCGAGCGGCTGGCCGGCGGCCAGAGCCGCGACCTGGCCGCGCAGCTTCCGCCCGCGCTGGCCGAGGCGCTGCCGGAGGAGGGCCCCGGGCTGCGCTTCGGGCTGGAGGAGTTCTACGAGCGGGTCGCCGACAACGAGGGCACCCGGCCGCCGCAGGCCCGCCAGCACGCGCGGGCGGTGGTGGCCGCCGTCAAGGCGTCGGTCGAGCCGGGGCTGTTCGAGCACATCATGGCGCAGCTCCCGGACGACTACGACGACCTGCTCGGCACGCAGCCCGTCCAGCACTGACCGGCGGCGCCGGCGGGCGGCACCGACCGCCCGCCGCCCGGCACCGGCCGCTCCCCGTCCTCTACGATGCCGCGAGGGACCGAGGGGACGGGGGCGGCTCGATGCGCGGGCAGGGCGGAACGCCGCGCGGGCGCGGCAGGACGCTGCCCGCGATCGTCGCGGCGGCGGTGGTGCTGACCCTCGGCGCGGACGCCTGGGTGCTCGCGACGGGCCGGGCCGACGGCGGCGGGCATGAGCGGCCGCCCCGCGACCTGGTGTCGGTCGCCAAGGCCGGCGCGCCGGCGGTCCCGGCCGTCGCGCCGCTGACCCGCCGCTACACCCCGCACCTCCTGGTCGCCGGGTCCGCACCGCTGCCGGAAACGGCCGTCGCGCGCGCCCGGCGGCTCAAGGGGGTCGCCGGGATGACCGTCGTGGACGCGGCCCGCGCGCAGGTCGGCGGGCACCGCGTCGGGCTGCTCGGCGTGGACCCGTCGTCGTTCCGGGCGTTCGCGCCCGAGGCGACCGCCGCGTCCGACCAGCTCTGGCGGACGGTGGCGTCCGGCGGGCTCGCCCTGTCGTTCGCCCTCGGGCAGGACGGCGCGTTCCCGCTCGGCACCGTCGTGCCGGCGGGCAGCAGCGCGCACCCGGGCCGGGTGCGGGTCGGCGCGTACGCGTCGCTCGGCATCGGCAGCGTCGACGCCGTCGTCTCGCACGCGCAGGCCCACGCGCTCGGCATGCCCGACGGCAACGCGCTGCTGCTCAGCGCGCCCAAGGCCGACATCCGCAAGCTGAGCGGGCGGCTGAAGCGGATCCTGCCGCGCGGAACGCGGATCGCCGAGCTGAACACGCCGCCGTCACGCGGCCGGAACACGACGCCGAAGAGCGCCCCGCGGATGACGGGCCGCCCGGACGGGGCGCCGGCCGCCCGCACCCCGATCACCGGCGACCTGATGACGCCGGCGATGCGCGGCGTGCTGCTGGAGGTGAACGGGATGTTCGGGCCGTTCCCGACGATCGGCTGCTACCGCTCCACCGGCGACCCGCAGGACCACGGCGACGGCCGCGCCTGCGACTTCATGGAGAGCACGGGCGGCCGGATGCCGAGCGCGTCGGCGCAGCGGCACGGCGACGAGGTCGCGGCGTACGCGGTCGCGAACGCGCGGCGGCTCGGCATTTCCTACGTCATCTGGAAACAGCACATCTGGAATGTGCGGGGCGGCGGATGGCGCCCGATGGCGGACCGGGGCGGAATCACCCAGAACCACTACGACCACGTGCACATCTCGGTACTGCGATAGCGGCCGAGAACCGGCGGTCAGGGCAGTTCCTGCTCGCACCAGACGGATTTCCCGTCGGCGGTGCGGCGGACGCCCCAGCGCTGCGCGAGCCGCCCGACGACGTGCAGCCCCCGGCCCGACTCCGGCATGTCGCCCTCGTCGTCCTGGGGCCGGACGCGGGGGCGGCCGTCGGCGGAATCGAACACCTCGCACACGAGCCCGCCCTCGCGGACCAGCCGCAGGCCGACGCGGCCGCCGGCGTGCCGGATCGCGTTGGTGACCAGCTCGGACACCATCAGGACGGTGGAGTCGGCCAGCTCGTCCAGGCCCCAGCCGGAGAGGCGGTCGCGGACCAGGCCGCGGGCCCGCCGCACGGCGGCCGGCTCGGCGGGCAGCTCCCAGGTGGCGTGGTGGTCCTCGGGGATCCGGCACAGCCGCGCGACCAGCATCGCGATGTCGTCGCGGTGCTGGTCGTCGTAGACGCCGTCGAGCGCGTCCTGGCACAGGTCCCGGAGCGGCCGGGACGCCGCGCCGGGCCCGAAGGTGCGCTGCAGCCGGGCGAGGCCGTCGTCGATGTCGCGGGCCCGGTTCTCCACGAGCCCGTCGGTGTACAGGAACAGCAGCGTGCCGTCCTCGACGGTGAACTCGCGGCTGACGATCGGGCCGTCTCCGCCGACGCCGAGCGGCGGCGCGGGCGGCACCGCGAGGAAGTGGGACGCGGCGCCGGGCGGCGCCAGCAGCGGCGGCAGGTGCCCGGCACTGGCGACCTCGCAGCGGCCGCTGACCGCGTCGTACACCACGTAGGCGCAGGTCGCGAAGTGCGGTTCGCGGTCGCCGAGGGTCCGCATCAGCGAGTCCAGCCGCTCCAGCGCCTCGGCGGGCGGCAGCTCCAGCTCGGCGAGGGTCTGGATCGAGGTGCGCAGCCGGCCCATCGTGACGGCCGCCTTCACCCCGTGCCCGGCGACGTCGCCGACGACGAGCGCGACCCGCGCGCCCGGCAGCGCGATCGACTCGTACCAGTCGCCGCCGACCTCGATGAGCCGGCTGCCGGGCAGGTACCGGTGGTGCACCTCGATCGGGGACGGCGCCGACAGCCCGGTCGGCAGCAGGCTGCGCTGCAGGGTCAGCGCGGTCGCCCGCTCCAGCGAGTACTGCCGGGCGCTCTCCACGTGGCTGGACGCGCGGGCGGCGAACTCCATCCCGATCTCGATGTCGTAGCGGTCGAACGGCCGGTGCGCGACGTTGCGGACGCACACGAAGAAGCCGAGCACCCCCGCCGCCGACATGATCGGCAGCAGCAGCATCGACGAGCCCTTGAGCAGGTCCGCGACCGGCGCGCGCTGCCAGACCTCGGCGAGCCGCGCCGCGCCCTCGCCGCCGAGCGCGGTCAGCTCCGGCTCGCCCGCCTCCAGGCACCGCGCGTACGGGGTGCCCGCCGGGTAGACGACGGACTCGCCGGTCGGGAACGCCGCGTCCCAGGCGGGGTCGCCGTCGTCGAACGCGATCGCCATCCGGCGCAGCGGCGGCCCGGACGGGCCAGCGGGAGCCTCCTCGGCGTCCAGATGGCTCTCCAGCAGCATCAGCGCGCCGGAATTGCAGAAATGCGGGACGAGGACGTCCATCAGCCCGCGCGCCAGCAGTTCCAGGTCGAGCGTGGAGCCGATGCGGGGAAGCCCGTCGTCCAGCAGCGCCCGGCGGATGACGGCGGGGTCGACGAACCGGTCGGCGAGCGGCACCGGGACCCGGACCACCGCCAGCGCGGCGAGGCCGCCCGGCTCGGCGCCGTACATCGGGTGGACGGTGACCACCGCGTCGAGGGTGGCGCCGTCGGCGGTCTCGACCGCCAGCATCGCGGTGCGCTCCCGCCCGTGCCTCACCGCCTCCAGCAGCGGCTCGCGCGCGCCGGGGATCACCTCGTCGAGGGAGGCGCCCAGGAGGCCGTCCGGATTCGCGGCGAGAACGGCGGCGGCGTTCCGCTCGGACTGGAGTATTCTCCCCGAGGAATCCGTGCCGAGAATGAGAATTCGGGTGGACGACTCCATCGCTCGATTATGGGACATGGCGCCGCCGGATGAGGCCGATACGGCGCGGGAGACCGGTCCGGAATTCCGTTAGGGCGGGCCGCCGCCCGCGGAACGCGAACGGGCTCCGCGGGCGGACGGCGAGCGGCCCGCCCGGGGCGGCCGCCCTCCGGTTCCGGACCGGCGGCCGGAGGCGCCGGTCAGCGGCGCGGCCACCGCTCGTCGAGGTACTCCTGCCAGGTCCGCTTTCCGGTCTTGCGGTCCGGGGCGAGGTGGTGGCCCTCCTTGAAGCCGCGCGCCGCCTTGCCGAACAGCGGGAACGGCAGCCGCAGACCGCGCCTGCCGCGCGCCTGCAGATAGGCGCGGGCCATGTCCTCGAGCGCGAGCACCTCGGGGCCGCCCATGTCGTCGACGCGCCGGGCGGGTCCCGGCGCGAGCGCCAGGTCGGCCAGCCGCTCGGCGACCTCGTCGGCGTCCACCGGCTGGATCCGCAGCCCGGACGGCAGCGGCATGAGCCCGGGGACCTTGGTGAGGGCGTCCAGCACCATCGCGGGAAGCGTGTGGAACTGGGTGGCGCGCAGGATGGTGTAGGGCAGCCCCGAGTCCTCGATGAGCCGTTCCACCTCGTGCTTGATCCGGTAGTACGGGTACGGGATCTTGTCGACGCCGACGATCGAGATGTAGACCAGGTGCGGCGCGCCCTGCTTCCACGCCGCGTCGACGAGGTTCCGGGCGGCGGTCAGGTCGTCCTTGTAGTGCCGCCAGTCGCTGGCGCAGTGCACGATGGTGTCGGCGCCGTCGAGGGCCGCGCCGAGCCCGTCGCCGGTCTTGAGGTCCGCCCGATGCCAGGTCACGCCGTTCTCCGACGTCCTGGAGCGCCGGCTCAGCGCGCGCACGTCGGCGGCGTCGGCCGCCGCGAGCCTGCGGGTCAGGGGCGCGCCCAGCGTCCCGCTCGCCCCGGTCACGATGATCATTGGCTCCTCCTTCGTCCACTAAGAGGGACCGGGCAGTCTCCCAGAGCGTGACAGCGCGCGGGCCGCGAATGCGAGCTTGTCCGGATTGAGCACGGCGTGCACGGCGGTGACCCGGTCGCCGGACGCCTCCAGCACGGCGATCATGGTGAGCTCCCCGTCCACCCGGACGGCCAGGGCCGGGACGCCGTTGATCTCCTCGATCGACGGTTCGAGCGACGCCCCGGGCAGGTCCACCGCGCGGCGGGCGACCCCGGCGAAGAAGCGCGCCACCCGGGCCCGCCCGGTGACGGCGTTGCGGGCCGCGGAGACCTTGCCGCCGCCGTCGGACCAGGCGACGACGTCCTCGGCCAGGACCGCCTCCAGCCCGGCCAGGTCGCCGCGGATCGCCGCGTCCAGGAACCGCTCGACGAGCCGCCGCCACCGCTCGCCCGCCGGGGCGAACCGCCGCTCGGCGGACGCGACGCGCTGCCGGGCGCGCCGGTGCAGCTGGCGGCTCGCGGTCTCGGTCACGTTCAGCACCCCGGCGATGTCGCGGTGCCGGTACCCGAACGCCTCGCGCAGCACGAACACCGCGCGCTCGGCCGGGGTGAGCGACTCCATCAGCGCGAGCAGCGCCAGCGACACCGTGTCGCGCTGCTCGACGGTCTCCAGCGGTCCGAGCACCCGCGCGCCGAGCCCGCCGGCGCCGGCGGGCACCGGCTCGGGCAGCCACGGCCCGGCGTAGGTCTCGCGGCGCGCCCGCGCCGAGGCGAGCCGGTTGAGGCACAGGTTGGTGACGACCTTGATCAGCCAGGCGCGGGGCTCCTCGACGGAGGCCCGGTCCGTCCCGCTCCAGCGCAGGTAGGCGTCCTGCACGGCGTCCTCGGCCTCCTGCACCTCGCCGAGCATCCGGTACGCCAGGCCCGTCAGCCGGGGGCGCAGCTCCTCGAACGCCGCGAGGCCCGCCTCGTCCATGAGATCGGCGGCGCCGGCCTCCATTCACGACCTCCCGAAGACCTGGGGCGGCGGGGTGGGCGCGACGATCTCCTCGCCGTCGTGCAGCGGCGCCGCGCCGGCGCAGAAAGCGGCGAGGTCGTCGCCCGCCACCATCCGGGCCCGCGCGGCGCCGCCGGCCGCGCGCCGGGTCAGCTCGGCGACCGGCAGCGGCGCGCGCGACGCGGCGATGATCAGGTTGCCGAACCGGCGGCCGCGCAGCACGCCCGGGTCGCCCATCAGCAGCGCGTGCGGGAACACCGACCGGACGGTCGCGGCGACGCGCCGCGCGAACGGCAGCCGGAACCCGTCGGCGACGTTCGCCAGGTAGACCCCGCGCGGCCGCAGCACCCGCGCCGCGTCCAGCACGAACTCGCGGGTCGCCAGCTCCACCGGCATCGACGCCTCGGCGAAGGCGTCCATCACGACCAGGTCGTCGGCCTCGTCGGCGAGCGCGGCGATGCCGCTGCGCCCGTCGGTGACGCGGATCCGCAGCCCCGGCACGCCCTTCACCGGCAGCCGCTCGCGCACGACCCGCACCAGCTCGGCGTCCGGTTCCAGGACGATCTGCCGCGACCCCGGCCGGGTCGCGGCGATGTAGCGGGGCAGCGTGCACCCGGCGCCGCCGATGTGCACCGCGTCGAACGCCTCGTCCTCCAGCCCGAGCGCGTCGACGACGTCGCCCATCAGCCGCATGTACTCGAAGTCGAGGTAGGTGGGGTCGGACAGGTCCACGTAGGACTGCGGGACGCCGCCGACGAGCAGCATCCAGCCGCCGTCGCGGTCGGCGTCGCGCAGCAACTCGGCCTCGCCGCCCGCGATCGTGAACGTGTCCGGCCGCGGACCGTGCCTGCCCTTGCGCGCCATGCCTCCACCCTACGGAACCGTCCCGGGCGGTCCCGACCGGTGTCGGGACCGCGCGGCCGGGCGGCGTCAGGCCTGCTCGGTGAGCGCCTGCTCCTCGGCGAAGTGGCAGGCGCTCGGGTGCGCGGACCCGTCGCGCTCCACCAGCTCGGGGACGTCCTGCGCGCAGACGTCGCGGGCCTTCCAGCAGCGGGTGCGGAACCGGCAGCCGGACGGCGGGTCCAGCGGCGACGGCGGCTCGCCCTCCAGCTGGATCTGCCCCGCCCAGCCGGGCGCGTCCGGGTCGGGCACCGGGACGGCCGACAGCAGCGCCTGCGTGTACGGGTGGGTGGGGTGCTCGTAGATCTGCTCCTCGTCGCCGGTCTCGACGACCTTGCCGAGGTACATGACCGCGATCCGGTCGGAGATGTGCCGGACCGCGGCGAGGTCGTGCGCGATGAACACGTACGCCAGCCCGAGCTCGCGCTGCAGCTCGCCGAGCAGGTTCATGACCTGCGCCTGGACGGACACGTCCAGCGCGGACACCGGCTCGTCGCAGACGATGACGTCGGGGCGCAGGGCGAGGGCGCGGGCGATGCCGACGCGCTGCCGCTGCCCGCCGGAGAACTGGTGCGGGTACCGGTTGAGGTGGTCGGGGTCGAGGCCGACCAGCTCCAGCAGCTCCTGGACGCGGGCGCGCCGCTCCCCCTTGGGCGCCGCGTCCGGGTGGATCGCGAACGGCTCCCCCACGATGTCGCCGACGGTCATCCGCGGGTTCAGCGAGGAGTACGGGTCCTGCAGGACCATCTGGATGCGGCGGCGGAGCGCGCGCAGCTCCCCGCGCGGCAGCGCGAAGACGTCCCGCCCGTCGAACCGGACGGTCCCGGCGGTCGGGCGCTCGGCGGCCAGCAGCAGCTTCGCGAGCGTCGACTTCCCGCAGCCGGACTCGCCGACGACGCCGAGCGTCTCGCCGCGCCGCAGCTCCAGGTCGACGCCGTCCACCGCCCGGACGTGGCCCACGGTGCGCTTGACCACCACGCCGCGGGTGACGGGGTAGTGCTTGACCAGGCCGTCGACCTGCAGGATCGGGCTCTCACTCGGCTCCGGCACCGTGCACCTCCTCGGCGAAGTGGCAGGCGGCCTCGTGGCCGGGCGCGACGGTGACCAGCGGCGGGCGCTCGGCGGCGCAGAGCGCCTCGGCGCGCGGGCAGCGCGGCTGGAACGGGCAGCCGGGCGGCAGCGCGGCCGGGTTCGGCGGCGACCCCTTGATGGGGACGAGCGCGTCGCCGCGCCGGTCCAGCCGCGGCACCGACGCGAGCAGCCCGCGCGTGTAGGGGTGGGCGGGCCGCGCGTACAGCTCCCGGGCGGGCGCCTGCTCGGCCACCGACCCGGCGTACATCACGACGATCCGGTCCGCGACGCCGGCGACGACGCCGAGGTCGTGGGTGATGAGGACCATGCCCATCCGCAGCTCGTCCTGGAGCGCGGCGAGCAGCCGCATGATCTGCGCCTGGACGGTCACGTCGAGCGCGGTGGTCGGCTCGTCGGCGATGAGCACGTCCGGCTCCAGCGCCAGCGCCATCGCGATCATGATGCGCTGGCGCATGCCGCCGGAGAACTGGTGCGGGTAGTCGCCGAGCCGCTGCGCGGCGGACGGGATCCGCACCCGCTCCATCAGCTCGACCGCCTTGTCGCGGGCCGCCCGGCGGCCGAGGCCGCGGTGCACCCGGTACATCTCGCGGATCTGGTCGCCGACGGTGAACACCGGGTTCAGCGCGGTCAGCGCGTCCTGGAAGATCATCGAGATGCGGTCGCCGCGGTAGCCGCGGCGGCGCCGCTCGGGCAGCCCCAGCAGCTCCTCGCCGCGCAGCCGCACCGAGCCGCCGGTGATCCGCGCGGGCGGGGTGTCGAGGATGCCCATGACGGCCTGCGCCGCCACGCTCTTGCCGGAGCCGGACTCGCCGAGGATCGCGACGGTCTCGCCCTCGCCGAGCGTGTAGGACAGCCCGTTCACCGCGCGGACGTCGCGGTCCCGCACGCGGAACAGCACGTGCAGGTCCTCGACCTCCAGCAGCGGCGGCGGCGCGGCCGGTTCCCGCGGGACGTCTTCGGTCAGCTCGGTCGTCATCGTGCGCTCACCGCAGCTTCGGGTCGAGGGCGTCGCGGGCCGCGTCGCCGAGCATCAGGAAGCTCAGCACCGTGGCGGACAGGAACACCGCGGGGAAGATCAGCAGGTGCGGGTGGTCGACGAAGGAGTCCTGCGCCAGGTTCAGCTGCAGGCCCCAGGACACCTTCGGGTACTGCAGGCCGACGCCGAGGAAGTCCAGCGTCGCCTCGCCCGCGATCACGTTGCCGACGTTGAGGGTGGCGACCACGATCACCGGCGCGATCGCGTTCGGCAGGATGTGCCGCGCCATGATCCGCCGGTCGGACGCGCCGAGCAGCCGCGCCGCCTGCACGTAGTCGGCGTCCCGGACGGCGATGACCTGCGCCCGCATGATCCGGATCATCGTGGTCCAGCCGAGCAGCACCAGCACCAGCGTCATCGCGCCGACCCCGTGGCTCGGGAAGGCGACCAGGATGACGGTCGCGCCGAGCACGAACGGCAGCCCGAAGAACACGTCGGTGAGCCGCGCGATCAGCGCGTCCAGGAGCCCGCCGTAGTAGCCGGCCAGCATCCCGAACACCAGCGCGATGGCGAACGCGAACAGCGTGACAGCGACGCCGATCAGCAGGGTCGGCCGGGCGCCGTGCACGACGTGCGCGTAGTAGTCGCAGCCGGCCAGGTCGGTGCCGAACCAGTGCGCGCCTGACGGGCCGAGCTTCGCGTGGTTCGGGTCGCAGCCCTCGTTCACGCCCGTCGAGGTGAACAGCCGCGGCACCGCCGCCATCAGCGCGACCAGCAGCAGGAACGCCGACGACGCCCAGAACACCCAGCGGCGCCGCAGGTCGCGCCAGGCGTCGTCCCACAGCGACGCCCGGCCGAGCTGCCCGCCGGCGACCGCGACGGCCGCCGCGGCGGTGCCCGGCGCGCCCGCGCCCGCCCCGGCGTCCGCCGGCTCCGGCTCCGCGCCCGGCGGGCCGGGGTCGGCCGCGCCCGGGTCGATCGTCTTCAATGCCCCTCCGGGTCGCTCGTCACTCGTACCTGATCCGCGGGTCCAGCAGCCCGTACAGCAGGTCCACGACCAGGTTGACCAGCAGGAAGATCAGCACCAGCACGGTGACCGCGCCGACCACCACCGGCCCCTCCTTCAGCTGGATGGACTGGAACACCTGCTGGCCGATGCCCGGCAGGTTGAAGATGCCCTCGGTCACGATCGCGCCGCCCATCAGGTTCCCGAAGTCGACGCCGAGGTAGGTCACGACGGGGATCAGCGAGTTGCGCAGCGCGTGCCGGCCGACGACCCGCGCCCGCGACAGCCCCTTGGCGTTGGCGGTGCGGACGTAGTCGGCGCGCAGGTTCTCGGCGAGGCTCGTCCTGGTCAGCCGGGCGACGTACGACAGGCCGAGGGAGCCGAGCACCATGCCGGGCAGCAGGTAGCTCATCGGCCAGCCGTCGTCGGTCCCCGCGGTCGGGAAGATCTGCCAGTGCAGCCCGAACAGGATCTGCGCGGTGTAGCCGAGCACGAACACCGGCACCGCGATCAGCAGCGTGGTGCCGCCGAGCACGAGGGTGTCGGCCATCCTGCCGCGGCGCAGCCCCGCCCACACGCCGAGCGCGATCCCGATGACCAGCTCGAAGATCCAGGCGGTGAGCGCGAGCTGCGCGGTCACGGTCCAGCGGCCCCCGAGCATGTCCGCGACGTTCTGGCCGTCGTAGTTCTCCCCCAGGTTGCCCCGGACGAGGCCCCACATGTACTTGCCGTACTGGACCAGCAGCGGGTCGTTCAGGTTGTAGCGGTCCCGCAGCGTCGCCAGGACGTTCGCGGGGATGGGCTTGTCCCCGGCGAGCGCCTGGATCGGGTCGCCCGGCAACGCGAAGACCATCGCGTAGATGAGCAGGGTCGTCCCGATGAAGACGGGGATCGCCTGGAGGAGCCGCCGCAGGACGTAGCGCCACATCGCCGGCTACTTCACCGTCACTTCGTTGACGATCAGGCCGGTCGACCACGCCGTGATCGTGACGTTGTCGACGTGGCTGGAGCGGCCGCCCTGGCCCGCCCACGTCCACAGCGGGATCATCGGCATCTCGCGGATGGCGACGTCCTCGGCCTGGTTGTAGAACTGCAGCGCCTGCTGGTGGTCGGCGGAGCTGTTCGCCTTGGCGATCAGGTCGTCGAACTCCTTGCTCTTCCAGCCCATGCGGTTGGCGTCCGACGCCCACATGTTCTCGAGGTAGTTCTGGGCGCTCGGGTAGTCGGCCTCCCAGTTCTGCCGGTACGGGCCCTTCTCCGTGCGCTTGTTCAGCATCGAGAAGTAGTCGGACGCGGGCACCTGCCGGAACTCGATGTTCTGGATGCCGAGGTTCTGCTTCAGCGAGTTCGCGACGATCTGCATCCACTGGTAGTAGGTGGGCTGCGCGTTGGAGAAGTACAGCTCCAGCGTCCCCTTGAACCCGCCGGCCTTGTCGAACAGCGTCTTGGCCTTCGCGGGGTCGAAGGTGCACAGCTCACCGCAGGCGTTCGCGCGGTGCCCGTCGATGATGGCCGGCAGCAGCGAGTCGGCCGGGAAGTAGTCGCCGTTGTAGACGGCCTTGTTGATGCCCTGCCGGTCGATGACCATCGAGATGGCCTTGCGCAGGTCCGGGTTCGCGAACCGCTTGTCCCACAGCGGGAAGCCGAGGTAGTCCATCGTGCCCATCTTGCGGGGCAGGAACCGGTCGCCGAGCAGCCGCTTCGCCTCCGGCACCTTCGCCGCCGGGATCGTCTGCAGCACGTCGATCTTCCCGGCGCGCAGGTCGGTGTAGGCGCTGTCGGCGCTGGAGTAGCTCTTCCAGATCACGCCCTTGTTCTTCGGCTTGCGCGGGCCGGTGTAACCGGGGAACGGCACGAGTTTGATCTGCCTGTTGCGTTCCCAGTTCCCGCTCATCATGTAAGGGCCGTTGCCGATCGGGTGGTTGTCGAAGCCCTTGAGGTCCTGCAGACCGGCCTTCGGCATCGGCGCGAACGCCGGGTAGGTCAGCAGCAGCGGGAACTGGTTGAACGGCGCGGTGAGCGTCACCTTGAGGGTCGAGGGGTCGACGACCTGGACGCCGGAGAGCTTGTCGGCCTTCGGCTTGGCCTTCTCGTCCTCGGGGTTCATCGCGTCGTACCCCTGGATGTGCGAGAAGTAGTCGTTGGCGGAGTAGGCGTTCGGCCCGTACGCGGCGTTGTTCCAGGCGTCGGCGAAGCTCTCCGCGGTGACGGGCTCGCCGTTGTGGAACTTCTGCCCGCCGCGGACCTTGATCGTCCAGACCTTCTGGTCGGTGGTCGTGACGGACTCGGCGGCCAGGTTGTACGGCTTGCCGTCCTTGGTGAGGCCCTCCAGGTTGTCGAACAGCCCGCTGAGCACGTCGAAGGAGTAGCTGCTCGTGGTGTTGCCCGGCACCAGGTGGTCGGGTTCGGAATGGCCGACGGTGAACACGCCGTCGCTCTTCTTCCCGCTCCCGCCGCAGGCCGACAGGCCGAGCGAGGCCGCCAGCGCCACCGCGGCGAGCGCCGCGACCTTCCCCCGCGCGCCCCTGCGCGGGCCCGCGTCCCTGAGGCTGGTCATGCTCCTCCTCGTGCTGTCCCCTCGTGCACCGGGCCCGGACACCCGCCGCACTTCAGGTTGGTGGCAGCGTCGTACCGGCGCGGCGGTTTCGGTATGGCGCTGACCGAGTCGAAACCGGATCGAGACTTGTTGATCAACCGTTGACACAGGTCAGCGGCGGGGGAAGATTGAACTTTCCTGCGAAAGGGGCTCGACGGGTGACTCGGCGGCCGGACGCCACGGCGGAGACGGCGGAAACGGAGACGGCACCGGACCCGGGCAGGGACCCGGGTGCGGAGGCGGGTGCGGAGGCGGCCGCCATCTGCGCGGACCTCATCCGCTTCGACACCACCAACCGGGGCGAGGGCGTGGCGCGCCCGGAGCGGCCCGCGGCCGAGCACGTCGCGGCGCTGCTGGACGAGGTCGGCGTCGCGGCCGAGGTCGTGGAGTCGGCGCCGGGCCGCGCCAGCGTGCTGGCCCGGATCCCCGGCACCGATCCGACGCACCCGGCGTTCCTCGTCCACGGGCACCTGGACGTGGTCCCCGCCGACGCGTCCGACTGGAAGGTCCCGCCGTTCTCCGGCGAGGTGCTCGGCGGATGCGTGTGGGGGCGCGGCGCCGTCGACATGAAGGGCAGCCTCGCGATGACGCTCGCGACGGTCCGGGCCCGGCTGCGCACGGGCCGCCGGACGCGCGGCGACCTGGTGCTGGCGTTCCTCGCCGACGAGGAGTGCACCGGCGAGTACGGCTCCCGGTACGTGGCGCGCGAGCACCGCGGGTACTTCGAGGGCTGCACCGAGGCGATCAGCGAGTCGGGCGGGTTCAGCGTGGACGCCGCGTCCCCCGAGGACGGCGCGGGCGCCAGGATCTACCCCGTCGCGACGGGCGAGCGCGGCACCGCCTGGATGCGGCTGACGGCGCGCGGCACCGCCGGGCACGGGTCCAAGCCGGCGCCCGACAACGCCGTCGCGGAGCTCGCGCACGCGGTGTCGCGGATCGCCTCGTACGAGTGGCCGGTGCGGCTGACGCCGGGCGTGCGGGCGCTGCTGGACGGCCTGGCGGACGCCCTCGGCACCACCATCGACCACGACCGGCTCGACGAGGAGGCGGTGCGGCTCGGCCGCGCCGGGCACCTGTTCGCCGGGACGGTCCGCAACTCGGCCAACCCGACCCGGCTGGAGGCCGGGTACAAGGTGAACGTCGTGCCGGGCACGGCGTCCGCGCAGGTGGACGGCCGGTACCTGCCCGGGACCGGCGAGGAGTTCCTCGCCACCGTCGACCGGCTGCTCGGCCCGAAGGTCACCCGGGAGTTCATCAACCACGAGGAGGCCCCGGCGGCGGACCCGGCGGGCGCGACGTTCGCCGCGCTCGCCGGGTCGCTGCGGGCCGAGGACCCGCTCGCCCGGCCCGTCCCGTACGTGATGGCGGGCGGCACCGACGCCAAGTCGTTCAACGCGATCGGCATCACCAGCTTCGGGTTCGCGCCGCTGCGGCTCGGCCCGGACCTGGACTACTTCGGCATGTTCCACGGCGTGGACGAGCGTGTGCCGGTGGACGGCCTGGCGTTCGGCACCCGCGTCCTCGACCGCTTCCTGGACACGCGCTGACCCCGGGCCGCACGCGCCCGCCGTGCCGGGGTCACTGCGACTTCTGGTAGCTGCGCAGCGAGAGGATCGCCAGCGCGACGGTGAGCGCGGTCAGGGCCAGCAGCCATCCGCCGTGCAGCGCGACCGAGCCCCGGTCCGGGTCGCCGGCCATCGCGGCGCGCCCGGCGTCCAGCGCCCAGCTCACCGGGTTGAACGCCGCCACGTGCCGGATCCAGGCCGGCATCAGGCCCTTCGCCATGAACGCCGACGACAGGAACGTCAGCGGCAGCAGCAGCATGACGTTGAGCCCGATGATGGTGTTGCGGTCCCGGAGCAGCAGCGCCAGCGTGTTGGACAGCGCGGCGAGGACGACGCCGACCAGCACGGACGCGGCGACGAGCACGGCGAGCCCGCCGGCGCCGCCCGGGTAGCGCGCGCCCGCCGCCCAGCCCAGCGCGATGATCACGATGGACTGGAACGCCGTGCTGAGCGCCTGCTCGACGATGCCCGCGTTGGTGATCGCGCTGCGCCGGACCGGCGTCACCAGGAACCGGTTCAGGGTGCCGCGCTCGATCTCGTCCATGGTGGCCATCCCGGCGAACGAGTTCAGCGACACCGCGTTCATGACCACGACCCCGGGGACGAGGTAGTCGAGGTAGGACGGGGCGCCGAAGCCGGGCAGCTCCACGACCCGCTTGAACAGCTCGCCGAACAGGAACAGCCAGATCATCGGCTGGACGAGCGTCATGACCAGGACGGCCGGGTTGCGGCCGAGCGCCGACAGCCGGCGCTGCGTCATCCACCAGGTGCCGGTGAGGAGCCCGCTCATCGCGCGCCTCCGATCTCCGCGGGCTCGGACGCCGCGCCGGGGGCGGCGTCGGCATGCGCGAACCGGCGTCCGGCGTAGCGCAGGTACACGTCGTCCAGCGAGGGCCGCGCGACCGTCGCCGCCGCCACCGGCAGCCCGGCCTGGTCGAGCGCGGCCAGGACGGCGGGCACCGCGTACGCGCCGTCGTCGGCGCGCGCGCTGAGCCGCGCGCCGTCCAGCACGATGTCGCGGACGCCGGGCAGCCGGCCGAGCGCCTCGCGCACCCGCGCCTCGTCCGGCGCCTCCCGCCACTCCAGGTGGACGGCGTCGCCGCGCAGCTCGCCCTTGAGCGCGTCGGGGGCGCCCTCCGCGACGACCCGGCCGCGGTCGACGATCGCCAGCCGCCCGGCGAGCCGGTCCGCCTCGTCCAGGTAGTGGGTGGTCAGCAGGATCGCGAGCGCGTCGTCGCCCGCCAGCCTGGCGATCTCCGCCCACATCGACGCGCGGGCCTCGGGGTCGAGCCCGGTGGTCGGCTCGTCCAGGAACAGCACCTGCGGCCGGTGGACGAGGCCGAGCGCCACGTCCAGCCGGCGCCGCATCCCGCCGGAGTAGGTCTTCACCTGGCGGGACGCGGCGTCCCGCAGCCCGAAGCGGTCGAGCAGCTCGTCGGCGCGGCGGCGCGCGTCCGCGCCGCCCATCCCGTGCAGGCGGCCCTGCAGGACCAGGTTCGCGCGGCCCGAGGCGCCGGGGTCGGCGCCGGACTGCTGCGCCACGACCCCGATGGCGCGCCGCACCCGGCCCGGGCGGCGCAGGACGTCGTGCCCGGCGACGGACGCGGTGCCCGCGTCGGGCCGGACGAGCGTGGTGAGGATCTTGACGGTCGTGGACTTGCCCGCCCCGTTGGGGCCGAGCAGGCCGAGGATCTCTCCCCGGCCGACGGTGACGGACAGCCCGTCCAGGGCCCGGACGTCGCCGGGATAGTGCTTGACCAGATGGTCGGCCTCGATGGCGTGCGCCATGGTCGCCTCCGTACGGCGAGACGTGCTCGGCGGGGCGTCCCGGATAGGCTGGTTTCGAGGTCTCGCCGCCGGGACCTGCTCCGCGAGCGGGTTTCCGTGGTGGGTTCTGAGGCCCGGCGGCGGTGTTGCAGCACCGCCGCCGGGCCGTGATCAGTTCGGTGCGGCACCCCTTTCCGCGAGCTCCGCGATCTCCGCCGGGACGCGGCCGGTGGCGTGGAACGCGCGCCACATCGCCAGGCCCTCCAGGGTGCCGCCGGTGATCTCGCCGAGGAACGCGCGCACCCAGTCCGCCTCCGCCTGCACGATGGCCAGGGCGTACTCGGCCTCCAGCAGGAAGACGCGCGGCACCTCGGTCTCCGCGTCGAGCGCGGCGCGCTCGTCCGCGATCCGCCGCTCCAGCGCGTCGAGGCGGCGGCGCAGCAGCTCGGCGGTCTCGTCCGGGCCGAGCGCGCCGAGCACCGACAGCCCGGCCTCGAGCCGCCGGTGCTCGGGCTCGGGGACCTCGATCAGCTCCCGCACCCAGTCGGCCAGTTCCTCGCGCCCGGCGCCGGTGATCCGGTAGACGGTGCGTTCGGGACGGGCGCCGTCGCGGACGCTGCCCGCCACCTCCAGGAAGCCGTGCTTCTCCAGGTTCCGGACGACCGTGTAGAGCGAGCCCCACTTGATGTCCATGTCGTGGTCCTTGCCACGGGCCTTCATCAGCGAGGCCATCTCGTACGGGTGCATCGGCCTGGCGGAGACCGTCGACAGCACGGCGAGCCCCAGGAGGTTGCCCACCTTCCGCCGCTTCGCCATGCCGTGCTCCTCGTCCGCGATTACTCGTGGACGAGTATAAGCAGAAGCGACATATCGCGTCCATGCCCAACCGGCTCAGAGAAGCGCCGGGGCCAGTTCGCGCCACTGCTCCAGCGGCAGTTCCGCCGGGTCCGCCGTGAGGACCTGGACGCAGACGTGGTCGGCGCCCGCGTCCAGGTGCTCCCGCACACGCGCACGGATCGCGTCCACGTCCCCGTGCGCGACGATGGCGTCCACGAGCCGGTCGCTCGGGCCGCCTCCGGGACCGCCCGTCTGGTCGTCGTCGCCGTAGCCGAGCCGCCGGACGCTGGCCCGCTGGTGCTCCGCCGCCTGCACGTAGCCCCGCACGTGCGCCCGCGCGATCTCGCGGGCGCGGGCGGGGTCGGTGTCCAGTACGACGGCCTGCTCGACGCCCAAGAAGGCGTCCGGCCCCATGATCCGCCTGGCCCGCACGGTGTGCTCGACGGGCACGAAGTACGGGTGCGCACCCCACGTCCGCTCCGCCGCCAGCTCCAGCATCCTCGGCCCGAGGGCCGCCAGCACCCGGCGCGGCGCCGGATCGGCGGGGACGCCGTGCACCGGCACCGCGTCCATCGCGTCGAGGTAGGCCCGCATCATCGGCACCGGCCGCCCGACCGGCGGCATCGCGTAGCCGTCCAGCTCGCCGGCGTCGCCGGCCCGGTGGCCGCCGAGTCCGAGCAGGTAGCGGCCCGGGAACGCCTCCCCGAGGGTGCGTTCGGCGCCCGCCGTCGCGATCGGGTCGCGGAAGGCGATGTTGGCGATCCCGGACGCGGCGGCGATCCGCCGCGTCGCGCCCAGCACCAGCCACGCTTGCCCGACGCTGTCGCGCCCGAACGCCTCGCCGAACCAGATGGCCCCGTAGCCGAGCTCCTCGATCTCCGCCGCCGCCTCGCGCACCCGTCCCGCCGGCTGCCCGTCGAACGCGAACGTCCAGATCCCGACCCGGCCGAGCCCGTCCCGCTGCATCGCATGCCTCCTGATTTCCGGAGAACTTCTCCGGTTCCTTCCAGGGGTACGATACGGAGAACTTCTCCAGTTGGCTACCCGGGCCGCGACGGCCGAGGATGGGGCGATGACCACGGCGGACGAGACGCGCCCCGGGCGCCCGCTGCGCGCGGACGCCCGCCGCAACCGCGAGCGGGTGCTGGCGGCGGCCCGCGAGACGTTCGCCGAGAGCGGCCCGGACGCCTCCCTCAACGAGATCGCGCGGCGCGCCGGCGTCGGCCCCGGCACCCTCTACCGGCACTTCCCCACCCGGCGGGCGCTGCTGGCCGCCGTCCTCGCCGACCGCGTCGAGCGGCTGTGCGCCCGCGCGGACCTGCTGATCGCCTCGGAGTCCCCGGCGGCCGCGCTGTCGGGCTGGCTGCGCGCCTTCCTCGAGCACGCGAGCGGCGACCACGGGCTCGGCGGCGCGGCGCTGGCGGGGCCGCCGGACCTCGGCTTCGACTGCCACGCCGCGATCCGGGACGCGGCCGGACGCGTCCTCGGCCACGCCCAGCGGGCCGGCGCGGCGCGTGCCGACGTGACGGCCGCCGACATGACGCAGCTGGTCGTCGGCGTGGCGCTCGCCACCGAGGGCGCTGCGCACGACCCCGGGCAGCCCGCCCGCCTCCTCGCCCTGGTCGAGGACGCGCTGCGCCCCTGAGGCCGCGTCCGGGCGGGTAGGACACGGTCGTGGAGTTCTCAACGGCGGCCGACGAGCTGTACGGCGTCGTGCCGGAGGAGTTCGTGGCGACCCGGACGCGCCTGGCGCGCGAGGCCAGGACCGAGGGCGACGCCGCGCTCGCCAAGCGGATCGGCGGTCTGCGCAGGCCCACGCTGTCGGCCTGGGCGGTGAACCTGCTGGCGCGGTCGGCGGCGGACGACCTCGGCGGGCTGCTCGACGTCGGCGCGCGGATGCGGGAGGCGTGGGGCTCCGGCGGCGGGCTCGGCGACCTGGAGCGGCAGCGGGCCCGGCTCGTCGCGGCGCTGCTGCGCCGCGCGGGCGAGCTCGCGGCCGAGGCGGGGCGTCCGCTGCGCGACCAGGCCGTCCGCGAGGTCGAGGACACCTTGCAGGCGGCCACCGTGGACGAGGAGGTCGCGGACGAGGTGCGCGAGGGGCGGCTGCCGCAGCCGCGCAGCCACACCGGCTTCGTCCCGGCGGGCTTCGCCCTCGCCCCCGAGACCGGGGCGGAGCGGGAGCCGAAGGCCGAGAAGCGCTCGAAACCGCACAAGAAGGCCGCTTCTGCCGGGGAGGAGGCCCCCGCTGCGCGGAAACCGGCCGCCCCGGCGCAGAAGAAGGCCGAGCGGCCGAAGGTCACGCGGACGAGCGCGGCACGCGCCAAGCGCGCGGAGGCCCTCGCCAGGCGGGCGGACGAGGCGGAGCGCGCCCTGGCGGACAGGACCGAGCGCGCCGACGCGGCGAGACGGGCGGCCGACGACGCGTCCGCCGAGGTGGGGCGGCTGCGGCACGAGCTGGAGCGGGCCACCGCGGAGCGGGACTCGGCGGCGCGGAAGGCGGAGCGCGCCGAGCAGGCGCGCGACCGGGCGGAGGAGGCGGCGCGGGAGGCGC
The DNA here is from genome assembly GCF_040299565.1 of Spirillospora sp. NPDC000708. Classification (NCBI taxonomy): domain Bacteria; kingdom Bacillati; phylum Actinomycetota; class Actinomycetes; order Streptosporangiales; family Thermomonosporaceae; genus Spirillospora; species Spirillospora sp. NPDC000708. Next base: position 22,328 of record NZ_JBEPCJ010000029.1, on the reverse strand, counting down.
GCAAGGCGGCGAAGGAGGCGCGGGGCGCGGCCGACCGCGACGCCGCGCACGGCTGACCGGGACGCCCACAACCGACCGGGACGCCCACAACCGACCGGGACGCCGCACGGCCGACTGCGGGGACCCCGGCGGCAGCGCCGGTTCCCCGGATGAAGTAAGTTCCACTAATAGAACGCGATTCGAGAATCGGGGGGCGCGCGGTGACGGCACCGGTGGTGGAACAGGCGGCGGAATGGTACGAGCCCGGGGCCCATCCGGTGGCGCCCGGCGTGCACCGGATCCCGCTGGCGCTGCCCATACCGTCGCTGCACGCCGTCAACGTCTACGTCATCGAGGACCCGGACGGCCCCGTCCTGGTCGACTCCGGCTGGGCGATGCCCGACAGCCGCACGGCGCTCGAAGCCGCGCTGCGGACGCTCGGCCACGGGCTCGACGACGTGGCGCAGTTCCTCGTCACGCACGCGCACCGGGACCACTACTCGCAGGCGCTCGCGCTGCGCGGATCGTTCGGCACCCGGGTGCGGATCGGGCGCGGTGAGCGGCCGTCGATCGAGGCGTCCGCGGCCCCGCGCGGCGTGCACGCGCGCCAGGTCGAGATGCTCCGCCGCTGCGGCGCCGGCGAGCTCGCCGCGGAGATCGCCGGGATCACGAGCGGCCCCGCCGGCGAGGAGGACCCGCTGACCGCGCCCGACGCCTGGCTGGACGACGGGGAGCGGGTCGCGCTGGCCGGGCGCGGGCTGGACGTGTTCGCCACCCCGGGCCACACCCGCGGGCACGTGGTGCTGCGCGACGCGTCGGCCGGGCTGCTGTTCGCCGGCGATCACGTCCTGCCGCACATCAGCCCGTCCATCGGCCTCGAGGCCGAGCCGGAGCGGCGTCCGCTGCGCAGCTACCTGGACTCGCTGCGGCTCGTCCGCGACATGCCCGACACGCTGCTGCTGCCCGCGCACGGGCCGGTGACGGCGAGCGTCCACACCCGGATCGACGAGCTGCTGGAGCACCATGCCGCCCGCCTCGACGCCGCCGCCGAGCGGGTCCGCGCGGGCCACGGGACGGCCTTCGAGGTCGCCGCGTCGATGGCCTGGACGCGGCGCCGCCGCGCGCTCGCCGACCTGGACGCCTTCAGCCGGATGCTCGCCGTGCTGGAGATCGAGGCGCACCTGGACGTGCTGGCCGACCAGGGCCTCCTGGACGTCCACGAGGAGGGCGGCGTCCGCCGCTACGCGCCGCGCGCCTGAAAGGCGAGCGGGTCGCGGCCCAGGTGGGCCAGCAGCCGGTCGGCGGGCGCGGCCGTGCCGGGGACGGAGACGGCCGGGGCGAACAGCCCGGCGCGGGTCGCGTCGGTGACCAGCGCCATGGCGGGGTCCAGCAGCAGCCCGGCGAGGCCCGGCGGGATCGGCCGCGGGTTCCCGGTCGCGCAGGCGATGTCCCAGCCGTGCACGGCGATCTCGATGGCGCCCGTCATGGCGACCATGGACGCCTGCAGGGGGCACCCGCCGACGGTGACCGGCCGGTCGCCGGTGCTCGTCCAGGCGCCGAGGAGCCGGGCCGCGCCGGACCGGAACGCCGCCACCAGCGCGGCCGCCGGGTCGTCCGGCGGCGCGCCGCCTGACGCCGGACCGGGCGCCGGGTGCAGCCGGACGGAGCCCGTGTCGACGGCCTCCATCAGGGCGTCCAGGGACTCGGCGGTATGCCGCAGCAGGGCCCCGAGGTTCCAGCCGCGGCACGGCGTCGCCCGGCCCAGCGCCGCGGGCGTGACGCCCCCGAGCCCGCCGAGCGCGTATCCGACGGACCGTTCGAGCAGCGCCACCGTCTCCACCGAACTCATCCCCGCCCTCGCCTTCCGGGGACCGTCCCCACCTGAACTGACCCCGGCGGGGCGGGAAAGTCACCGGGGAAGGCGGACGAGTTTCGCGTGTCGCGCGCCGGCGGGACGTCAGGCGCGGTAGCGGTGGGGCGTCAGGCGCGGTAGCGGTGGGGCGTCAGGCGCGGTAGCGGCGGCGGGCGTTGCCGGAGAACAGGCGCCGCCGCTCACCGCCGGACAGGGGCTCGACGATCTCCCGGTAGGCGCCGATAAGCTGCGGGAACGTCCCGGCGACGCCGTCGACGGGGAAGTTGCTGCCGAAGAAGCACCGCTCGACGCCGAACAGCTCCAGGCAGGTCTCCACGAACGGCCGCAGCCGCGCCGTCTCCAGGGTGCCGAGCGCCATCCCGAGCCCGGAGATCTTGCAGTCGACGTGCGGGAGCGCGGCGAGCCGGGCCACCCCGTCGCGCCACGCGCGGAACTGGTCCGGCCCGTCGCCGTCCGGCCAGCCGGCGTGCTCCAGCACGAACGCGGTGCCGGGCGCCCGCTCGGCGGCGGCCGCGTGGGCGGCGGCGTCGCCGGGGTGGACGACGAGGTCGAAGACCAGGTCCCGGTCGCCGAGCAGCCGGAACAGGTCGCCGGCCGCCTCCGGGTCCAGGCCGTCGAAGACCCGGATCCCGCGGAACGCGGGGCTCTCCGCCTGCGCGTCGAGGTCGGCGGCGATCGCGCCGAGCGGCGCGGACGGGTCGACGGTGCCGATGATCGCGGCGGGATCGCCGGTGGCGCGGCGCGTCTCGTCCAGCCAGCGGGTCTCGTCCAGGTGCGCGCCCGGCTTGGTCACTGCCGAGACGTGCACGACGCCGGTGATCTCGACGCCGTCCGCCGCCGTCCGGTATCCGTCCGGGAGGTGGTCGCGGACGAGTTCGGGCCTCCACACGGCCAGCCCCGGGTACCAGTCGTTGGCCTCGGGCCGCCAGAAGTGCACGTGGGAGTCGAAGAACTCGAGGTCTGCGATCGCCGTCATGCCCCTATAAGGACCATGGCGGAACACCGCGGCGCAAGGGCGGGTCCCACCGGGGGCCCCGGCCCGCGGGCGGCACGGCGCCGCCGGTTAACATGATCTTCCGAGTCCCCCGGCGGAAGGAGCGCCATGACGCTCGCCCCCGAGTCCACCGACATCGTCGAGATCACCTCCGCGGAGGAGCTGCGCGCGCTGCTCGGCGCCCCGATGCGGCGGGCCGTCGACAAGGAGCGCGTGACGCTGCACGCCTGGGACCGGGAGTGGCTCGCGCGGTCCCCGTTCTGCCTCATCTCCACCAGTGACGCCGAGGGCAACTGCGACGTCTCCCCCAAGGGCGACCCGCCCGGGTTCGTGCACGTGCTCGACGACACCACGATCGCGATCCCGGACCGCCCCGGCAACCGCCGCGCGGACGGCTTCCTGAACATCCTGAGCAACCCGCACGTCGGGCTGCTCTTCATGGTCCCGCGGCGCAGCGAGACGCTGCGGATCAACGGCCGGGCCCGGCTGGTCCGGGAGGCGCCGTTCTTCGACGACATGGTCGTCAAGGGCCACCGGCCGTCGCTGGCGCTCATCGTGGACATCGAGCAGATCTTCTTCCACTGCGGGAAGGCGCTGATGCGCTCCAGGATGTGGAGGCCCGAGCAGTGGGCGGAGGACACGCTCCCCTCGCACGCCCGGATCGTCAAGGACGTCCAGTACACCGAGGAGAGCCTCGACGAGCTGGAGCGGCACTACGGTCCGGCCTACGAGAACAAGCTCTACAAGGGCTGACTCCGGCGCCCGTGCTCCCGGGCGTCCCGTGCTCCCGGGCGTCCCGGCGCCATGGAACGACCCCCGCGCCTTCGCGCGCGGGGGTCTTGAGCGCCGAGCGGCCGGATCAGCCGCTCTTGCGGCGGAACTGGCGCTGGTGGTCGGCGCGCTCGTGCACACCCCGCACCTTCGACCCGTTCCGCCCCGCCCCGCCGGCGTTCTTCTCCGACGCGCCGCGCTTGCGCTCCAGGGCCTCCCTGAACCTGCGCTTCACGTCGTCCTCGCCTGTCTCACCGTCTCCGTTCGGGTCGGCCATGCGGACCTCCAGCTCTCATAGGGGCACCCCTAGCCTCACACATCCCGGCCCCGGACGGCGATCCGCACCCCCTCCGAAGATCAACTTGGGAGTTTTCCCCATCAACCGGCCAGGCCGGGAGGAACTCTCTAAGGTTTGTGATCGTGGAGCCCCAGATCCCGCAGGCCGAGGCCGCACCCGCCCATCCGCCGCTGGAGTCGCTGGCCGTCCAGCCGCTCCTCAACCGCGACTACGAGACGCGCCCCGCCGTGTTCTACGAGCGGCTGCGCGCCGAGTACGGGCCCGTCGCGCCGGTGGACGTGCTGGGCGTGCCGGTGTGGCTGGTCATCGGCTACCCGCAGACGCTGGAGATCCTGCGCGACTCCCGGGGCGTATGGAGCCGCCGGCTCGACTCGTGGCGCGCCTACCGGGAGGGCGCGGTCCCCGCGGACTGGCCGCTGCTGCCGGTGGTCGAGTCGGACAACTGCGGCTTCCGCGACGGCGCCGACTCCACCCGGCTGCGCAGCGCGTGGAGCGAGGGGCTGCGCCCGTTCCAGGACCGGACCCGTCCGGAGGCCAAGGCGCTGGAGGAGGCCGTCCGGCGGTACGCGGACGAGCTGATCGACGTGCTGGCCGAGAACGGCGGCCGCACCGGCTACGCCGACCTCGCGGCGCAGTACGCCCGGCCGCTGCCGCTGATGGTCGTCGGACGCCTCCTCGGCACCGGCGCGGACGAGGACGACGGGCTGATCGTCGACCTGTGGCGGGTCCTGGACGCCGGGCCGGACGCCCACGAGGCGTCCACGCGGCTGCTGGCCCGGATGGCGGGCGTGTGCGCGGCACGGGCCACCTCCCCCGGCCAGGACCTGCCGTCCTACATGCTCGCGGCGGTGCCGGACCTCACGGCCGAGGAGCTGACCGGCGAGATGGCGATGATGACGGGGCTGGTCGGCGACGTCACCGGCACGCTCATCTGCAACACCATCACCGAGGTGCTGATCGGCGAGACCGGTGCCCGCGACAGCCTGTCCGCCGGGATGATCCAGGAGGCGATCAACCGGGCCTCCACCGCCAACCCGCCGATGGCGAACCTGGCGTTCCGCTGGCCGCGGTCCGACGTGCGCGTCGGCCGGTTCCAGATCGCGGCCGGCGACCCGGTCATGGTGTCGCCCGCCGCCGCGCACCTGGACCCGGCGTTCACCGGGAACGCCGCGCCCGACTCGATCTACAGCTCGCGCGCGCACCTGGCGTGGAGCGCGGGGCCGCACGCCTGCCTCGGCCGCGACCTCGCGACGACCATCACCACTATCGCGGTGGAGCGGCTGTTCGAGCGGTTCGCCGGGCTGCGGCTGGCGCTGCCGCCGGACCAGCTGGCCTGGCGCTCGTCCCCGCTCATCCGCGGGCTGCGCTCCCTGCCGGTCGACTACGAGCTGGCGGGCGAGCTCCGGCGCGCGGCCCCCGCCGCGCCCGAGCCCGGCGGGAGCCCGCAGGAGCCGGACCGCGACGGGTCCGGGTCGCCGTCGCTGGTGCGGCGGATCCTGCGGACGATTCGGCTGTCGCAGGGCTGACCGCCACCGCGCCGCGTCCACGTGCGCGTCGGTCGTGCCGGCCGCGCCGATCGCCACGCGCAGCAGGACTCGGCCGCCGGCCTTGGTGTGGGTCAGGTACAGGTCGCCGGACGCGTTGAGCCGCTCCATCAGCCGCATCGTCGCGGCGTCGGCCTTCGCCGTCGTCGAGGCCGTCCCAGCGCGGCCGGAAGCACACCAGGCCGAGCCTCGGCTCCTCGAGGACGGCCTCGAACCCCTCGCCCTTCTCCGGCGGGTGGACGGGCCGGGGCCGCCCGGTCTCCACCATGATCATATTGGCCCGCACGAGAAGGCCGGACGGTCGCGGGGCGCGGTCAGGCGGCGTGGATCCCGTCCAGCTCGACCGTCCACACGCCGTCCATGACCTCGGTGAGCGTCAGCCCGAGCGTGAGGTCCGAGAGGCCGTCCTGGGCCGTCCAGAGCGGGAACGCGACGTGGAACGCGTGCTCGTCCGCCGGCTCGTGCGGGACCGCGACCGCGTCGATCTCCCGGAACGCCGCGTCCGGCGGGCTGATCAGGTCCCGGCCGTGCCGCGCCACGGCCGCGGCGAGCTCCGCCGCGGTGAGCCGGCGGGCCTCGGTCAGTGTCTCCAGTTCCTCGTACTCGCCGCGGACCAGCAGCCCGACCACGACCCGAACGGCGTTCACGCCCTCCTCCGGCAGCATGCGCCACACCGTACCGCGCCCGCCCGCGGTGATCGCCGCCTGTTTAGACGACCCCGCCCGGGAACGCTCTTCCTGTCAAGGCGCAGGGAGGACGAACATGCCAGACAAGAGCGACAAGCACGGTCCCAAGGTGGACGACGAGATCGGCCACGAGACGGAGGGCATGGTCCGCGGCGGGCACCCCACCCACGCCGAGGAGTTCAAGGAGACCGAGCCGTACTCCGGTGACGCGCCCTGGGACCCGACCGCCGCCACCGGCGACCCGCGCGAGGGATCCCCGCCCGGGATGAGCGCGGGCGACGTGGAGGGCCGCAGCGACCTGGCCCGGCTGCTCTCCGGCGTCCGCTACCCCGCCCGCCCCGGCGACCTGGTCGCGCACGCCTCGGGCGCGGGAGCGGACGACGCGGCGGTCGGCGCGCTGGAGACGCTGCCCGACCGCGAGTACGAGAACGTCGCCGACGTCGCCGACGAGCTCGGCTACGGCCGGGAGAACCGCCGCTTCTGACCAGCCCCCGGAACGACGTCGCCCGCGGCGGGTCGCCGTCATGAAGCCTCATGACGGCGACCCGCCGGCCCGCGGCCGGGGCCTCAACGGCGGGCGCGCTCGCGCAGCAGCGGAATCTGGCCTCCGGCGGCGACGAGCTCGCGCTGGCGGGGCGACAGCCGGTGCCGGGCGCGGTACGTCTCGTCCTTGGTGACGTTGCGGACCTCGATCTCGGCCCCCTTCTCCAGCGCCGCGCGGACGCCCTCGATCCGCAGCCGGTCGCCCTGCTCGACGCGGTCGTAGTCGGCCTCATCGGCGAACTCCAGCGGCAGGATCCCGAAGTTGACGAGGTTCTGCCAGTGGATGCGGGCGTATCCGCGGGCGAGGACGAGCCGCAGCCCGAGATGGCGCGGCGCGATCGCGGCGTGCTCCCGGGACGAGCCCTGCCCGTAGTTGCGGCCGCCGACGACGGCGTGCGCCCCGGCCTCCCGCGCCCGGTCCGGGTAGCCCTCGTCGATGCGGACGAAGGCGAAGCCGGCCAGCTTGGCGATGTCGCTGCGGTACGGGAGGGCCCGCGCGCCCGCCATGAGGATCTCGTCGGTGGACACGTCGTCGCCCACCTTGATCACCACGGGCACGTCCAGCTCGTCCGGCAGCGGGTCCAGCTCGGGCAGCACGCCGATGCTCGGCGCCTTCTCCAGCTCCACGCTGCGCGCCTCGTCCTCGGGGAGCGGCGCTTCGAGCATCTCCCGGTTGACGCTGGAGCGCTCCGGCAGGCGGAGGACGGGCGGCTCCATGTCCAGCTCGCGCGGATCGGTGATCCTCCCGGTGAGCGCGGCGGCCGCGGCGGTCTCCGGCGAGCACAGCCAGACCCGGTCGTCGGCGGTCCCGGAGCGGCCCGGGAAGTTGCGCGGGAACGTCCGGAGGCTGTTGCGGCCGATCGCGGGCGCCTGCCCCATGCCGATGCAGCCGAGGCAGCCGGCCTGGTGGATCCGGGCGCCGGCCTGGACGAGGTCGGTGGCGGCGCCCATCTTCGTGAGGTCGACGAGGATCTGCCTGGAGGTCGGGTTCACGTCCAGCGACACGTGCGGATGCACCTGGCGGCCCTTGACGATCGCGGCGACGGACGCGAAGTCGCGCAGTCCCGGGTTCGCCGACGACCCGACCACGACCTGGTGCACCTCCTCCCCCGCGGCCTCCCGGACCGGCACCACGTCGCCGGGCGAGGACGGCCGGGCGATCAGCGGTTCCAGCGCCGACAGGTCGATCTCGTCGGTGACGTCGTAGGAGGCGTCCGGGTCGGCGAGGATCTCGGTGAAGTCGTCCTCGCGGTCCTCGCCGCGCAGGAACTCCAGGACGCGCTCGTCGGACGGGAACACCGTCGTCGTCGCGCCGAGCTCGGCGCCCATGTTCGCGATGACGTGCCGGTCCATCGCGGTCAGGGCCGCCAGTCCCGGCCCGTGGTACTCGATGATCCGGTTGACGCCGCCGCGGACGCCGTGCCGCCGCAGCATCTCCAGGATCACGTCCTTGGCGCTGACCCACGGAGGCGGTTCCCCGGTGAGGCGGACACCCCAGATCTCCGGCATCGTCACGTGGATCGGCTCGCCCGCCATCGCCATGGCGGCCTCCAGCCCGCCGACGCCCATCGCGAGCATGCCGAGCGACCCCGCCGCGCACGTGTGGGAGTCGGACCCGACCATCGTGGCGCCGGGCACGCCGAACCGCTGCATGTGCGTGGGGTGCGAGACGCCGTTGCCGGGCTTGGAGTACCAGAGGCCGTACCGGCGGCACGCCGACCGCAGGAAGATGTGGTCGGCCATGTTCCGCTCGTCGGCCTGCAGCAGGTTGTGGTCGACGTACTGCACCGACACGTCCGTGCGGACCCGGTCCAGGTCGAGCGCCTCCAGCTCCAGCATCACCATCGTGCCGGTGGCGTCCTGGGTGAGGGTCTGGTCGACGCGGATCCCGATCTCGGTGCCGGGCTCCATCTCGCCGCTCACGAGGTGCGAGGCGATCAGCTTGCGGGCGACGTTGCGGCCTCCCGTGCCGTTGGCCATGGGCGTTTCCTCCGCTCCCTCCGGTCGTGGCATTGGACGAGCTCGGACGAGCTCAGACGGGCCGGGCGGGACGCTCCCGGTCGTGCGCCGCATGGTCCGCCGGGCGCCCGCACCAGTGCGCGAGCGCCTCCCGGATCGCGGTGGCGCGCCGGTCCGGCGCGGTCTCGTCGCACGCCCACGCGATGTAGCCGTCGGGCCGGACGAGCGCGGTCGTGCGGGTCGCGCCGCCCGCGAGCGCGCAGTGCACCCGTCCCGCCCACCGCTTGGTCGCCAGGTAGGTGACCGCCGGGTCGTTGGCCGCGACGACGAGCACGAACCGCCCGTCGCCGAGCAGCCGGTAGAGGCGTCCCGGGGCGCCCGCGACGGGGACGTCCGGGGCGCGCATGCCGGTGAGGCGGTGCGCGCCGCGCGGCGCCGGGTAGGCGATGTCGATGCCGGACACCGCGCCGGCCAGCCGCCGCGCGACCGGCCGGACGTGCGTCGCCGCCCAGGCCGCGACGGCCCGCCCGCGGCGCGGCCACGGCTGCTCGACCATCGCGAACCTCAGCAGCGCGCCGCTGCCCCGCAGGACCTGCCTGCCGACCGGGTGGCGCTCCTCGTGGTAGCTGTCCAGCAGCCACGACGGCGCCCAGCCGTTCAGCTCGGCGGCGAGCTTCCAGCCGAGGTTCGCCGCGTCCTGCATCCCGGTGTTCATGCCCTGGCCGCCCGCCGGGGAGTGGACGTGCGCGGCGTCGCCCGCGAGGAACACCCGCCCGACCCGGTAGCGCGGCACCTGCCGCTCGTCGCTGTGGAAGCGCGACGTCCAGCGCGGGTCGCGCATCCCGTGGTCGGAGCCGAGCGCGCGGCGCGCGACGTCGCGGACCTCCGCCAGGTCGACGGGCTCGGAGTCGGCGACCTGGTGCCGGCGGTCCCAGGCGATCACCCGGTACCAGCCGTCGCCGAACGGGGCGATGAACGCGAACGCGTCGCCGGACGCGCCGGCGGTGAGGACCTCGGTGGGGGCGTCGTCCAGCCGCACGTCCGCCAGCATCACCGACCGCACGACGGCCCGGCCGGGGAACGGCAGGCCGAGCGCCGTGCGGACGGTGCTGCGGACGCCGTCGGTCCCGGCGACGTACGACGCGCGGCGGGTCGCCGTGGACCCGTCGGCCATCCGGACGTCGACGTCCACGCCCTCCGCGTCCTGCCGGAGCCCGGTCGCCTCCGCGCCGTGGACGATCTCCGCGCCGGCCTCCAGCGCGCGCCGGCGCAGCACCCGCTCCGTCTCGTACTGCGGCGTGACGAGCGCGAACGGGAAGCGGCCGGGAAGCCGCGACAGGTCCAGCGCCGCGGCGCCGAGCAGCCGCAGCCCGCCGACCCGCTCCCCCGTCGCGACCAGCTCGTCGGCGACGCCGCGCGCGTCGAGCAGTTCCAGCGTGCGCGCGTGCACGGCGAACGCGCGGGTCAGGTTCTCGGTCTCCGCCGGGCGCCGCTCCAGCACGGTGCATTCCACGCCGGCCGCGACCAGGTCCCCCGCGAGCAGGAGCCCGGTCGGCCCTGCGCCCACGATCAGCACGTTCCCCGTCGGCCTGGGCGGCATCCGGATCCCCTTTCCGTCCGTGCGCGGGTGCGGCCCTACACCCCTTCCCACGAACGGCGGCACATCACGCGCGAGGGACGGCCGGAAACCGGCCCGGCGGCCCTTGACGAGGCGGTCCCGGCCGGCCTTCTAGGCGCGGCCGTTGGCGCGCAGGATCGAGACGGCCTTGACGGTCTGGTAGCCGCGCCACTCCAGTTCGGCGGCGGGCGAGTAGCTGGCGAAGTCGACGCGCCACCCGCCGTCCGCCTCCTGCGCGCGCTCCAGCCGGTCGAGCTCGGCGGCGACGACGTCGGGCGCGAACAGGGCCCTTACCGGAGTGCCCGGCAGGGGCGCGAAGTCGAGGGGACGCATCATCTCGTCCTCCAGCCCGCCCGCGACATGGACGAGGCCGTCCGGCGGGATGTGCTCGCCCAGCAGCGCGATCAGCTCGGCCGCCTCCGGTTCGGCCGCATGGACGGCGTCCAGCAGCCACAGGGCGAACGCGAGCTCCAGCGCGTGCGGTTCCTTCTTCGCGCGGACGGCGTCCAGGCAGAAGCGGGTGGCGCGGGCGAGCCACGGATGCGCGGCGACCGCCGGGTCGTGGGCGGCGGCGCGATGGGCCGTCGCGGCGACCACCGCGGTGATCTGCAACGATGACGCGGCCGGGTCGGCGCCCGTCCAGAACGGGGCGCATCCGGCCGGGTCCGGGACGCGCACCCCGAACGGGATGCCGCCGTCCGGCAGCGTCACCGTCTCCAGCCAGTCGCAGAGCCCCGCCGCCTCGGGCGCCGCCACGGGCGCCAGCTCGGCGAACACCTCGAAGGCGTGCAGCGCGGGGCCCGGCTGGCTCGTCCGCGACCGCAGGTCGGGTTCGAGGCCGTGGCCGTACCCGCCGTCGGGGTTGCGGTAGGCGTTCAGCGCGGCCAGCGCGGCGTCCCGGTCCCCTTCGCCGGTGAGCAGCTCGAAACGGCGGCGGTCGAGGAGGCGGGCATGGGTGGCCATGAAGTCGGAGGCCCTGTTCAGATCCATGCCCCCAGCCTCGCCGCGCGCGGCGCGGACGTCTTGGAGGTTTCGGCCATCACCAGGTAAGGATCAGTTCCTCGGGCGACCGGTGGATCAGGTTCGGCTGCGTCTCCACCGGTCCCGCGAGCCGCAGGCCGGGCAGCTCCCGCGCCAGCGTCACCAGCGAGATCCGCACCTGCTCGCGGGCGAGCTGCGCCCCGGGGCAGGCGTGCGCGCCGTGCCCGAACGCCAGATGCCGCGCGGGCTCCCGCGTGATGTCGAACGCGTCCGGCCGGGCGTGGGCGTCCGGGTCGCGGCCGGCGGCGCCGAAGGCGACGAACACCTGCGCGCCCGCGGGAAGGTCGGTCCCGGCGATCGTCACCGGCCGCGTCGCGACCCGCCGGAAGCCCTGGACGGGCGCGTCGAAGCGGGCCGCCTCCTCGACCGCAGCGGCGGCCAGCTCGGGCCGCCGGCAGAGCAGCTCCCACTGGTCCCGGTCCCGCAGCAGGTGCAGGACGGCCGTGCCGATCAGCGCCGTCGTCGTCAGGTGCCCGGCCAGCAGCAGGTTCTGCAGGTTGGAGATCAGCGTGCCGTGCGGCTCGATCGCCCGGATCATCTCGCCGGTCAGGTCGTCGCCGGGATCGCCGTCCCGCCCCCGCACCAGCGCCTCGAGCAGCCGTTTCATCCCGGCGACCTCGTGCGCCGCCGCGACCTGCTCGGCGGGCTCCATGGGCGTGAAGACCAGCTCCTCGGCCCGGTAGCTCCCCCGCACGACCGCCGGGACGTCCGCCGGGTCGAGCCCGAGCAGGTGCCCGATCACCTCGCCCGGCAGGACCCGCGCGTACCGGGACATCAGCTCGACGCGCCCGTCCCCGGCGAACGACGCGACGAGGTCGGCGGCGCGCCGCTCGATGAACGGGACCGCCGCCGCGACCCGCCGCGGCGACAGCCCCCGGACCAGCGGCTCGCGCACCCGCCGGTGCTCGTCGCCGTCCGCCGACAGCACCACCGGGCGCCCCGACGGCACCGTCTCCAGCACCGCGATCGCCTCCGGCCCCGGCAGCGCCTCCGGGCGCATCGCGCCGGCGGACGAGAACGTCTCCGCGTCGCGCAGCACCGCCCGCGCGTCCGCGTCCCGCGCGACGAGCCAGGCGTCCAGTTCCGGGACGAACGTGAGCCCCTCGACCTTCCTGGCCCGGGCGTAGCAGGGGTACGGATCGCGCCGGTCGAATTCCACGGTCGGTCCCTCCGTGCGGACGAACGGCCCACGCTACCCGCCGCGGAAAGGCGCGGGCGATCTCCGGACCGGCCACCCTGACCTGACTCCGGACCGGCCACCCTGACCTGACTCCGGACCGGCCACCCTGACCTGGCCGCGCGGCGGTGCCGCCGGCTAGACCGCGCGCAGCGCGAGGCCCAGTTCCCGGAACTGCTCGACCGGCCGGTGGTAGCCGCGCTCGATGTGGTGGACGCCGCGCAGCGTGGACGGCCCCTCGGCGACCGCCGCCGCGAGCACCGCCGAGAACCCCGCCCGGATGTCCGGCATCGTCACGTCGCCGCCGCGCAGCTTCGACACCCCGCGCACGACCGCCGAGTGCAGCGCCGCCGTGTCGTGGTAGCGGCACGCGGGACCGCCGAGGCACGTGTCGTAGACCTCGATCTCCGCGCCCATGCTCTGCAGCGCCGGGACGTACGCGAGCCGGTTCTCGTACACGGTCTCGTGCAGCACCGACATGCCGTCCGCCTGCGTGAACAGCACCATCAGCGGCGTCTGCCAGTCCGTCGCGAACCCGGGGTGGGTGTCGGTCTGCACGGCCGCGGGACGCAGCCCGTCCGGCGCCGACGCCATGATCCAGTCGTCGGTGATCTCGAACCGGGCGCCCATCCGGGCCAGCGTGGTGATCGCGGTGACCAGGCGGTCCTGCGGGCAGCCGTGCACCCGCACCTCGCCGCGGGTCACCAGCCCCGCCACGAGGTAGGAGAACGCCTCGATCCGGTCGCCCGCCAGCCGCGTCACGGCCCCGCCGAGCCGGTCGACGCCCTCGACGACGATCCGGCGGTCGGGCGCGAACGAGATCCGCGCGCCCATCCGCTGCAGGAACAGCGCCAGCTCGATGATCTCCGGTTCGGTCGCCGCGTTCCTGATGACCGTCTTGCCCTGCGCCCTGACCGCCGCGAGCAGCACGGTCTCGGTGGCGCCGACGCTCGGGTACGGCAGGTCGATCCGCGTCCCGACCAGCCGGGACGCGCGGGCGTGGATGCCGTCGGCCGCGATCGTCACCTCGGCGCCAAACGCGCGCAGCGCGTCCACGTGGAAGTCGACGGGCCGCCGCCCGATCGGGTCGCCGCCGACCAGCGGGACGAACGCCTCCCCGGCCAGGTGCAGCAGCGGGCCCAGCATCAGGATCGGGATCCGGTTCAGCCCGGTGAACGCCTTGCCGACGCTGGGGTCCGCCACCGGGCGGGGCACGACGGTGATCTCGCCGCCGGACCGCTCGACGGCCATCCCGACGTGCTCGAGCATCCCGGCCGTGATCCCGACCTCGCCGACGTCGGGGGCGTTGCGGATGGTGCTCGGCTCCGCGCCGAGCATCGCCGCGACCATGTGCTTGCTGACGGCGTTCTTCGCCCCCCGCACGGTGACGTCGCCGCGCAGAGGTCCGGACGGTTCGATCTCCCAGAGCTTCTCGGTCACCCGTGCAAGCCTACGGCCGATCCGGACCCGTCAGGCGCGGTCCACGAGAAGGTTCGCCGCGAACCCGAGGAACGCGACCCCGGCGACCTGCTCCAGGCGCCGCCGCACCCGCGGCCGCCGCAGCCGCTCCGCCAGCTTCGCCGCCGCACCCGACACCAGCCAGTACCAGACGGCCAGCTCCACGACGTCGATGGCCGTGAACAGGACGGTCGTGCCGAACGCCGGCGCCCCGTGCGGCACGAACTGCGGGATCAGGCTCATGTAGAACACCCCGGCCTTGGGGTTCAGCAGGTTCGTCCCGACCCCGGCCCGGAACGCCGCCCACCGCGACCCGGCCACGGCCGGCTCCGGCACCTCTTCGGCGGGCTGCTCCCGCCTGGCCTTCCAGAGCGCCGTGGCGCCCAGCCACACCAGGTACGCGGCGCCGCAGACGCGCAGCACGTCGTAGGCGAGGCGGGACGCCGTCAGCAGCGCGGTGAGGCCGATCGCGGTGGCGAGCCCCCACACGCAGCAGCCCGCGACGATCCCGAGCGCCGCGGCGAACCCTCCGCCGCGTCCGAGCGCGACGGACGTCCGGAGCACGAGCAGGGTGTCCAGGCCGGGCATCACGTTGATGATCATCGCGGCCCCGGCGAACGCGAGCGCGGCCGTCAGCATGACGCCGGCGGGCGGACGTCGTGGCGGGCCTCGTGGCTGGTCTCGTGGCGGGCCTCGTGGCGGGCCTCGTACGCGCCGCCGATGATGTGCTCGCGCCCCCACGCGCCGAGCGGCGCCAGCGCCTCGTTCAGCGACGCGCCCAGCGGGGTCAGCGAGTACTCCACCCGGGGCGGCACCTCCTCGAACACCTCGCGGTGCACGATGCCGTCCGCCTCCAGCTCGCGCAGCTGGGCGGTGAGCACCTTCTCGGTCACCCCGGGGAGGTTCCTGCGCAGCTCACCGAACCGGCAGGGCCGCTCGGCGAGCGCCCACAGGATCAGGACCTTCCACTTGCCGCCGATCACGTCCATCGCCGCGTCGATCCCGCACACGTACGCACCCGGCCTCCGCCCGATCCCCATCAGCCCTCCCGCCGGCTCACTGACCCTGCGGTAACCACGCACTTCGAAGTGCGTACTTGATCATCCGCGGGCCCCACGAGAAGCCTAGTCGGCATGAACCACACTGATTCGGACACCACTTCGCTCACTCTGCTCGGGCTCGGCGACATGGGGACGGCGCTCGCCCGCGCCTGGCTCGCCGCCGGGCGCTCGCTGACCGTCTGGAACCGCACGCCCGGCCGCGCCGAGGCCCTCGCCGCCGCGGGCGCCGAGGTCGCGGACACGGCCGCCGCCGCGGTCGCGGCCGGCGACCTGGTCGTCGTCTGCCTGCTCGACGACGCGTCGGTCCGCGAGGTCCTCGCGGACGCGGACCTGGCGGGCAAGGACCTGGTCGACCTCACCACCGGCACCCCCGCCGAGGCCCGCGCGCGGGCGGCGTGGGCCGAGGAGCGGGGCGCCCGCTTCCTGGACGGCGGGATCATGGCGGTCCCGCCCATGATCGGGGCCGAGGGGTCCGGCGGCTACGTCTTCTACAGCGGGTCCCGTCCCCTCTTCGACGAGCACCGCGCCACGCTCGCCGTCCCTGCCGGAACCGTCTACGTCGGCGAGGACCCCGGCTTCGCCGCTTTGCACGACGTGGCGCTGCTCAGCGCGATGACGGGGATGTTCGCCGGCGTCGCGCACGCGTTCGCGCTCGTCCGCGGCGAGGACGTCGCGCTGAAGGACTTCGCCCCCATGCTCAGCGGCTGGCTCACGGCCATGGCCGGCTACGCCAACGGCATGGCCGAGCAGCTGGACAGCGGCGACTACACCAGGGGCGTGACGTCCAACCTCGCCATGATGGTGCGGGGCAACGCGACGCTGCTGCGCACGGCCGAGGAGCAGGGGGTCAGCCCCGAGCTGCTGACGCCCTTCATGGACCTGATGCGGCGCCGCCTCGACGACGGCCACCCCGACGAGGGCACCGCCGGCGTCGTCGACCTCATCGCCCGCTGATCGCGAGCCGCCGGTGGCGGCCGGGCCCCGCGAGCCGCCGGTACGAACGGCGCGCGGGGCGGCCGCCATCGGCCACCGCCGAACCGAACGCAATTCGGTAGGGTGGCGGCATGGCGGATGTCCTCGACGACCTCGCGGCCGAGTACCGGCAACTGGACGCCGTGCTGGCGGCATTGAGCCCGGCGCAGTGGTCCGCGCCGTCCGGCGCGGACGGCTGGACGGTCGCCGACGTGGTCCTGCACCTCGCGCAGAGCGAGGAGGCGGTCGGCAGCCCGGCGGCCGGCGACACCGGGTCGTTCCTGCCGTCCACCGCGACCACCGTCGACGGCGCGATGGCCGGCCTGGTCGCGGCCGAGCGCGGCATGCCGCCGGACGCCCTGCTCGCCCGCTGGCGCAAGGCGGCGTTCGCCACGCCGGACACGCTCCGCTCCTACCCGCCGGGCACCCGCCTCGCCTGGGTGCGGACGTCCCTCTCCCCGCGGACGCTCGCCACGACGCGGCTCGCCGAGCACTGGGCGCACGCGCAGGACATCACCGTCCCGCTGGGCATCGACTACCCGGACACCGGCCGCCTGCGCCACATCGCCTGGCTCGCCCACCGGACCCTTCCCTACGCGTTCTCCGTCGCGGGCCGTCCCGACGCGGCCGTCCACTGCGACCTCGCCGCACCGGACGGCACCCGCTGGACCTTCGGCGACCCCGCGGCGCCCAACCGGATCACCGGTCCGGCGGCGGACTTCTGCCGCGTCGGCGCCCGCCGCCTCACGCCCGAGCAGACCGCCCTCACCGCCGAAGGCCCGGACGCCGCCGAGGCGCTCCGCCTCGTCCGCAACTACGCCGCCTGACCCCTCACAGCCCCGCCGGGCCGGCTCATCGTGCGGCCGTCGACCAGGGCCGTGCCGGGGACGGGACGCTCACGCCGGGAGGACGCGGGCGTTCGGGAACCAGCGCGATCGTGGAGGTGAGACCGGCGTCAGTGCCGCCGACGCGCAGCAGCCCGCGCCTGGTCAGGTACCGGAGCGCCTCGCGGACCTGCTCGGGGGTCGCCATGAGACGATCCGCCAGGGCGGCGCGGGTGTGGCGGCCGGGCGACCACAGCGCCACCGACAGGACGTCCATGGCCAGAGGCCCGTAGCGCTTGTCCCCCTGTCCCGGACCGCCGGTGGCGACGGCCGGACGGGAACGGGCCAGGAATCGCGGCGGTTCGGGAGAACCGGCCACCGGCCAGAATTGCAGAAGCCATCGGTGCCCGTCGGAGGTCCGGCGGCGGAGAACGCGGAGCCGGTGCAGCCCGGCCCGTACGAGTTTCAGGTTCCATGGCGAATCGTCGCCGCGCCCGCGGGTCAGCTTTATATCGCCGCGCGAAGTGAGAAACGGCGTATCGAGCGCATCGCTCCACCCACCGGAACCTCGTCCGGGCGGGGCGTCATGCGCCTCCAGACGCACGTGCGCATGCGGGGCCGCGGTGCCGAGAACCCAGCCGGCGCCCGCCCTGGCGAGATCGCTCCGCGCCCCTCCCGCGAAGGCGTCCTCCGCGAGAAGGGGTAGATTCAGATGGCGGAGTTCGCCCGTTCCTCCGACCCCGGCGGGCCAGAAGCCACGGACCACGAGCGCGCCGAATTCGGCTCGATAATCGCCGTCCTCGTACGTCCCGAGCAGAGTCATGCCCGCAAACTAACAACGGCCTCTGACAGAACGCGGAATTGATCTCCACGAGGGAATGAGCGGCCGGCAACGTCCCCTGGGCGGGACGGGTCAGTCCGCCGAGCGGGAGTCCTCGAGCAGGGCGGTCGCGGCGCGGTGGATCTTCTCGAGGGCGGCCATCAGGTGCTCGCGCTCCGCCCCGGTCAGGTCCGCGAGGACCGCCTCCTCCAAGGCGCGGCGCTCCCCTTCGACCGGTTCCTGGAGGGTCCGCCCCTCGTCGGTCAGCCACAGCCGGACGAGCCGGTTGTCGCGTTCGTCGCGGCGGCGGGTGAGCAGCCCGGCGGCGGCCATCCGGGTGGCCATCTTGACGACGGTGGGCGTGGTGACGCGCAGTTCGGCGGCGATCTCGCCGGGGGTGCGGCCGTCGCGTTCCCAGAGGGCGGCGAGCAGGTGGTTCTGCCCCAGATGCAGCCCGTGCCGGCGCATGCCGTCGTCGGCCGCCGCGCGGAGCGCCTTCGACGTCCTGCCATGCAGGTCCAGGAACTCGGGCATCGGACCTCCGAAGGTTCGATTGACGGCTAATCATTTACCGGCTAACGTTCCTCGTGTTCATTAGACGGCAAACGACTTCTGGAGAGGCCATGCTACTCGTCACCGGAGCCACCGGGAACATCGGCCGCGACCTCGTCCGCGAGCTGGACGCCAAGGGTGCCGACGTGCGGATCCTCGTCCGCGACCCGGCCCGCGCCGCCGACCTGCCCGCCCGCGCCGAGCGCGCGGTCGGCGACCTGGACGACCCCGCCACCCTGCCGGCCGCCTTCCGCGGCGCCGAGCGGCTGTTCCTCCTCACCCCGGGCATCGGCACCGCCCAGGCGGCGCACGCCGCGGCGGCCGCGCGCGACGCCGGGGTCCGGCACATCGTGCTCCTGTCGTCGACGAACGTGCTCGGCGACCCGATGCCCGCCATGGGCCGCTGGCACCACGAGCGGGAGGAGGCGGTCCGCGCGTCCGGCGTCCCCGCCACGATCCTGCGGCCGGGCGGCTTCATGCTGAACGCCCTGGAGTGGCTGCCGACCATCCGGGAGGGCGGGTACGTCCTCGACCCGGTCGGCCCCGGCCGGTTCGCACCGATCGACACCGCCGACATCGCCGCCGCGGCCGCCGCCGTCCTGACCGGGGACGGCCACGAGGGCGAGGCGTACGCGCTCACCGGCGACGAGCTGCTCACCGTCGCCGAGCAGGTCGCCATCCTGTCCCGCGCCATCGGCCGCGACCTGCGGATACGGGAGGTCCGCACGCCGGAGGAGGCGGTGCGCGCCCGGTTCCCCGCCGGCGCTCCCCCGGCGCTCGCCGAAGCCCTCGTCGAGGGGTTCGCGCTGATGCGCGCGGACACCACGGGGTTCCGCACGGATACGGTGGAACGGCTGACCGGACGCGCTCCGCGGACGTTCGCCGACTGGTGCGCCCGCAACGCCGCCGCGTTCCGGGAGGACCCCGGCGCCTGACCGGAGCGGAGCGAGGTGCCCGATGGACGAGACGCCACCGCCGCGACGAGTGCGCGGGAACGGACTGGTGCTGCGCGAATGGGCGGACGGCGATCTGGACGCCCTCGTCGCACTGCTCGATGACCCGGTGGTCGCCCACCGCACCCCGCTCCCCTCGCCCTTCGACCTCGCTGCGGCCCAGCGCTATCTGGACGACGCGCGCAAGGCTGGACGCAGCGGCGAGCGCGTCCAGCTCGCGATCACGAGCGACGGCCTTGAGGCGAAGGGCGAGATCCGGCTCAACCGGCTGCTCGGCACCATCAGCTACGCCGTCGGCGCCCGGTACCGGGGGCAGGGCCTCGCCTCGCGCGCTCTCCAGCTGATGACCCGCTACGCGCACGCCGAATGCGGGCTCCCCCGCACCCTCCTGGAGATCGAGCCCGACAACCAGGCCAGCATCGCGGTCGCGCGGTCCGCGGGCTACCGGCCGACCGACGCGCCGGCCACCGTCGTCGAGGGCGACCGGCGCTCGTTCACTCTCCTCACCTGGACGCACACGGCCCCCTGACCGGCGCGCACCGCGCCGGTCAGCCGGGCCGGCCGGCCGTCCAGGAGTCGGCGAGGGCGCAGAGCCGGTCGAGGGCGGCCTCGACCCGCTCGCGGTCGCCGGTCGTGAGGAAGTCGGCCTGCAGGCCGGAGTAGGCGCTGTTGAGGAGCGTCGCGTTGACGCGGGCCTCCTCCGGCCCCAGGCCGCGGGCGACCAGCGCTCCGGCGACGAACTCGGCCCGCGCGGCCAGGAACGCGGGCACCCGGTCGCCGAGGCGGCCCGCCGCCGCGAGCCCCTCGATCTCGTGGATCAGCCGCGTGTGCGCGATGTTCTCCGGCGCGAGGTGGCGGTGCCACGAGTCGCGGACGATCGCGCCGATCCCCAGGTCCGCGTCGTCCCAGCCCTCGGTGGCCCGCAGCTGCTCGTGCTGGACCTCGTCGAGCCGCTTCAGCAGCGCCGCCAGCAGCGCGTCCTTGTCCGCGAAGTGATGCGTGAGGACGCGCGTGCTCTGCCCGAGCGCCTCGGCGACGGGACGCATCGACAGCCCGGACATCCCCGTCCCGGCGAGGTGGTCGAGCACGGCGTCGAGGATCTGCGTACGCCGATGCGGGTCGCGGGGCCTGGCCACCGGTCTCTCCTCCTTGTCCCGTGGGGACGTCCAGCCTATAGGGTAACGAGTGTTACCTTAACTGGATGCCGCCCACCCGACGCCCCTTCGGCGGGCTCTGGCTCGCCGCGCTCACGGTCACCGCCTTCGCCCTGCAGACCGACGACTTCGTCATCGCCGGAGTGCTGCCGTCCATCGCCCGCGGCCTGTCGGTCGGCGAGGCGGCCGCCGGCCAGCTGGTGATGGTCTTCTCGGTGATCTGCGCCGCGGTCGCCCCGGCCGCCGCGGTCGCCGCCGGACCGCGTTCGCCGCGCACGGTCCTCACCTGGGGGATGCTGCTGTTCTGCGCCGCCAACCTCGCGGTGCCGCTCGTCCCGTCCTATCCGGTCCTGCTCGTGCTGCGGGTCGCCGCGGCGCTCGCCGCCGCGCTCTCGCTCCCCGCCGTCTTCTCGGCCGCCGCGACGCTCTCGCCACCGGACCGGCGGGGCCGCCACCTCGCCACCGTCACGGCGGGCCTGACCGGCGCCGTGGTCGCCGGCGTCCCGCTCGGCACCTGGATCGGCGCAGCGGCCGGATGGCGCGCGACGTTCCTCGCCGGCGGAGTCCTCGGCGCGGTGGCGCTGGCCTTCCTCCGCGCCACCCTTCCGGACGTCCCACCGCCTCCTCCCGCCGGACTCGGCGAACGGCTCCGCCCGCTCGCGGCGCCCGCCGTCCTCCGCGCCCTGCTGGCCGCGGCCGTCGCGGTCCTCGGCAACATGATGATCCAGACCTACCTGGCTCCCCTGCTGCACGGCCTCGCGGGTGTGACGCCGTCCGGCCTCGGGCTGCTGCTCACGCTCACCGGGCTCGCCGGTATCGCCGGTGCGCGGCTCAGCGGCACCCTCGTCGACCGCATCGGCCCGCAGCGGTCGTTCGGCCTGGCCGCGCCGGCGTTCGCCCTGGCGATGGCCGGGCTCGCGATGTGCTGGCCGGCGCGCCCCGTCCACCTGGCCGTGGTCGTCCCACTGCTGCTGGTCTGGTCGGCCGCAGCCTGGTCGGTACCGCCGGCCGTGCAGGCACGCGTCCTGGCGCTCACCGGTCCTGAGGTCGGTCCGCAGGCGCTCGCTCTCAGCAGCAGTGCCGTCTACCTTGGTGCGTCGCTCGGAGCCGGTCTCGGCGGCTGGGCCATCGGCTCCCTCGGCCCTGGGGCGCTTCCGATCATCGCCGGGGCCTGTTTCCTGACCGGGATCGCCCTCTTCGGACTGCCGGGACGGAGCACGTCACGTACCCCTGACCGCGACACGCACGGCCACCACGCCGATCTGTGACACGGGCCGGTGGCCGCGCCGGTGCAGTGTGTGGGTTGGCACCGGCGCGACCATGAGTCCGGTCATCGCCAGACAGTTTAATTATCACTCATCACACGTTGCACACGCGTTGCGTCCCTGCCCAGCGGGCACGTCCGGGCGCGCCGGGCGCACCACCGGCGTCGTGTGGAAGGCTTCCCAGATGACCATTCCGGACGAACGGTGGCAACGGCGGATCGCCGACCTCTGGGCCACCTTCGATGATCACGAACCGCAGGACTTCCTCGCCAAGGTCAAGGACCTGGCCGGCGAGCTGCCCGCCGGAAACGCCATCGCCGAGTACGAACTCGCCTCCGCCTACGACTCCACCGGGCATGAGGCCGAGGCGGCCGTCCATTACCGTCGTGCGTTCGCCGACGGCCTGCCCGATTCGCATCGGCGCCAGGCGACCATCCAGTTCGCCAGCACCCTCCGCAACCTCGGCGAGGCGGAGGAGAGCGTCAGGCTTCTCACGGCGGAACGCGACGCCGGCTCCGACGAGCTGGACGACGCCGTCACGGCCTTCCTCGCCCTGGCGCTCACCGATCTCGACCGTGACCGCGAGGCGGCCGCGCTGGCGCTCGGTGCGCTCTCCCGCCATTTGCCGCGCTACAACCGCTCCCTGTCCAACTACGCGAAGGCACTGATCGAGCCCTGAGCGGACATCCGAAAATGCGAAAGGCCCCGCCGTGAACGGCGGGGCCTTCCTCACAAAATGTCCGGCGGTGTCCTACTCTCCCACACAGTCTCCCATGCAGTACCATC